>CANHCY010000025.1 GCA_947459295.1 Chitinophagaceae bacterium | reverse complement strand
TTACAGTATCACCTTTTTTAACTTGTTGCATGTTATTTATTTGTAATTGAAAGATTTCGGCAGGGCCGAACGGCAAAAGTACAAACCAAAAACGAGGTTTTGGCAAGTATTTTTGAGTAACTTTCGGGCGTAAATGTCCTAAAAAACACACCCATGCAAAAAATATACCTATTTATACTGGCCTTCGCCCTAAGTATGAATGCATTTAGCCAAGAAATCAAGCCAGGTGCTTATCAAACCAGCGAATACCTTCCTGAGTTAAAAGGTAAAAGAATTGGCTTATTTGCCAACCATACCGCTACCATTGGAAACAAGCATTTAGTGGATACACTGGTAAGCTTAGGCATGAATATTACAAAAGCCTTTGGACCGGAGCATGGTTTTAGAGGAACGGCTGATGCTGGTGAAAAAGTGGGTGATTATAAAGATGCTGCAACAGGTATTCCTGTGATTTCATTGTATGGTAAAAAAAGAAGACCAAGCGCCGATGATTTAAAAGATGTGGATGTGATGCTTTTTGATATCCAAGATGTGGGCACACGTTTTTATACCTACATATCATCATTGGAAGAATTTATTAATTCAGCGATCGAAAACAATAAGCCACTTATCATACTTGATAGACCAAACCCCAATGGTTTTTATGTAGACGGCCCCGTATTAGATACTGCTTATAAAAGTTTTGTAGGCATGCAACCTATACCTATGGTATATGGCATGACCATGGGCGAATATGCGAAAATGTTGATTGGAGAAAAATGGGCAAAAGCAGCAGCGACTGCTAACTCTCTACCAAATATCACCATCATTAAAAATAAAAACTACACCCATAAAAGCAAATACGTTTTACCGGTTAAGCCTTCTCCTAATTTAGGTACCATGTCTTCAGTGTACTGGTATGGCAGCAACTGTTTGTTTGAAGGAACCGTTTTAAGTGAAGGACGCGGCACCGATTTTCCATTTGCTGTTTTTGGACATCCTAGCCTACCAATAACTTTATACGCTTTTACTCCAACAAGTAGAGATGGCGCTAAAGAGCCTAAATTAAAAGATCAGCTTTGTTATGGATGGAACCTTGCAGGCACAGATAAAGAAGTATTACAAAAAGTAGACAACAAAATTCAGTTGAGTTATTTACTAGAAGCTTATAAACTGTTCCCTGAAAAAGAAAAGTTTTTTATTACGCCAAAATCAGGCAAGCCTACCGATTATTTCTTTAACAAACTTGCCGGTAACGATGCGCTTCAAAAGCAAATCATTGCAGGCGCTTCAGAAAAAGAAATTAGAGCAAGTTGGAAAAAAGATATTGACGCTTTCAAGGCCATCAGAAAAAAATATTTGCTTTATACAGACTTCGAATAAGCACACCCTTTATGAATACAGCAGATACAGGTATTGTTTTTATGGGAACACCGGCTTTTGCGGTTGCATCATTAGATGCACTTGTTAAAGCAGGCTTTACCATTAGTGCCGTTGTTACAGCCCCAGATAAACCTGCAGGCCGTGGACTTCAGTTACAACAAAGTGCTGTCAAAAAATATGCTGTAGAAAATAATTTACCTGTTTTACAACCTGTTAAATTAAAAGACCCTGCGTTTATAAGTGCATTAGAGGCTTTAAACGCCAATGTATTTGTAGTCGTTGCCTTTAGAATGCTTCCTGAAATTGTTTGGAATATGCCACCCATGGGCACTATTAATGTGCACGGATCCTTGCTTCCTTCTTATAGAGGCGCTGCGCCTATTAACTGGGCGGTAATCAATGGAGAAAAAGAAACAGGGGTTACTACTTTTAAATTAAAAGCGGCCATTGACACGGGCAACATTTTATTGCAAGATAAATTACCAATTGGCGAAGCGGATACTGCTGGCACCATTCATGATAAAATGATGGTACTAGGCGCTAACCTTTTAGTAACCACATTACATGGCATCATTAACAATACGCTCGCAGAAAAAGACCAGGAAGACATCATTAGTAATGAACCAAATCTATTAAAACACGCGCCTAAAATATTTACAGAAACCTGCACCATTAACTGGAATAATACCGCCGAATCAATTTTTAATTTAATTAGAGGCCTTTCACCATTTCCGGGCGCGCTCACTAAACTGGACGATAAGATTTTTAAAATCTTTGCGGCACAAAAAGAAATTTGTAGTCATCATAATCCAGCAGGATCTGTTTTAACAGACAACAAAACCTATTTGAAATTTGCTTGCGCTGATGGATACCTGCACATTACAGACCTACAATTAGAAGGCAAAAAAAGAATGCAAGTAGCAGATTTTTTAAGGGGCTATACCATTAAATGTGCGTAATAAATAACTGAATGAATTATTTAGTTAGTGCTTCCTTCAATTCCTCTAATGTAACAAGACCCTCTTTTTTCCAACTTAATTTACCATTTTTATAAACCATAAATGTGGGGAGTACCGATGCGCCTATTTCTTTCATTACGGTAGCGTCTCTACCACCATCTACCTTTAAAAAAGTATACTTGCCTTGCAACTCTTTTGACAAGGTTTCAAGTACCGGCTCCATTTTTTTACATGGCGGGCACCACTCTGCGCCAACATCCACGAGTACAATTTGGTTGGTAGCCACCGTTGCATTAAACGCAGTGCTTGATAATTCTGCAAGCCCTTCTTGTTTTACAACTGGCTTGCCCGCGCCATTCCATGCGGTAATTCCACCTTGTAAATTAACCACTTCTTTAAAGCCTTGTTCTTTTAGCCATACCGCTGCTTGCCCACTTCTGCCACCACCCGCACAGTACACTAACAATGTTTTATTTTTATCTAAATATTTTGTGCGTTCTGCAAATTGTGCTTTATCGGTCCAGTCTGCTTGTAATACATTTTTCAAATGGCTCCCATTATATTCTCCAGCGGTACGCACATCTAATACTTGCACACCTCCTGCATTTATTTTTTGTTCAAAAGTATTGGCATCCACATTTTGAGCATTTGAATTACATGCGAGTAAAAAAACCGCAGCAGTTAACATGCAAAAAAATCTATTTTTCATATTTAATGATTTAAGCCTTTAAAATACGCCACTCTTGTGGGTAATAATTATTGATTCGGTTGGGTAGTATTTTTGCCCACCCTAATCCAAGTCCATTGTAACGCATCAAACTCCATCCCTTTTGAACCGTACAACTAAACTCGGCTCTTCTAAGATACGAAAGCGACTGCTCTTTATCTAAATCAATAGCGTTAAAACTATCAAGCGGCAAATAACTTACTGCAAGTTCGTGCGCTGGAATAAAATCTTGGCCTTTTAACTCACCGACAGACACCCCCGCTTTTTTAATATATAATTGCGAAGCCAATTGTAAAATACTTGCTTCAAAAACAGCCGGTATTGCTTTAATCATACCAGACTGCAAAAAGGTTGCTGTATTATTATCAAGCGCAATATGCTGCACTAGTTGCTCCTGCATTTTTTTAGTAAGCTTTTCTAAAACCGCTTCTTTAGATTTAAACGGCTTGTACGCAACGGGTAAGCTTTTTCCTTTTTTAAATGCTGCAATAAAAAAACCTTCTCCCTTTACATAATTGGGATAAAAACGGTATCCAGGAGCGCCGGACTGACCGGCCTTTGTTTCAATTATTCCATATGCAGGATCAACATTAATGGCTTGCGGCGTTAAACCCATTTCATGTACAAGCCAATCTGCAATCATTTCATCTTCCTCTGGATCGTAAGAGCAAGTGGCATATATCAACACACCACCATCCGCTAATGCAGGTAAGGCGTCTGCTAAAATACGCTGCTGCCTTTGCGCGCAAAGTGCCACCAAGTCTACACTCCATCCTTCTATTGCAGAAGGATCTTTTCTAAAAAGTCCACTACCGCTACATGGCGCATCAACCACCATCACATCAAAAAAACCAGGTAAAGATTGAAAATGAACAGGGTCGTTGTTTGTAACAACCGTATTACTAGCCCCCCACTTACTCATGTTTTCAACCAGCACCGATGCGCGCTGTTTGATAACCTCATTAGACACTACAAGACCATTGTTAAAATACGTACTAAGTAGTGTAGACTTGCCGCCAGGCGCAGCGCATAAATCAAGTACCTTTTGTCCATTAGACACGCCCACTACATTTGCTAGCGCCTGCCATAAAAACATACTACTGGCGTCTTGCACATAATAAGCACCTGCATGAAAATTTGGATCCAATGTAAAAGAAGGACGTGCTTCTAAATAATGTCCATGCGGACACCAAGGCACTGAGCTTGTATGTTCAAATAAAATTTGATCTGGATGTTTATTTGGGTTTACACGAATAGCCGTAACGGTTTCGCCGCTTGCATGCACTGCTTCAAAAGCAGCTTTATTATAACCTACTACCCCTTCTAATGATTGTAAAAATGGCGCAGGTAAAGGCAAATTATAAGGATTTAATTTCTGCTACTAATTTTTGAAGCGCAGCTTTTGCATCACCAAATAACATAGAAGTTTTAGGCTGGAAGAATAATTCATTTTCAATACCAGCATAACCAGGCTTCATACTTCTCTTATTAACGATCACCGTTTTAGCTTGTTCTACTTCTAAAATTGGCATACCATAAATTGGAGATGCAGGATCTGTTTTAGCAGCCGGATTTACTACATCGTTGGCACCTAAAATAAGTACCACATCTGTAGATTTAAATTCGTCATTGGCTTCTTCCATTTCAATAAGCTTATCATAGCTCACATCGGCTTCTGCTAATAATACGTTCATATGACCTGGCATACGACCCGCTACCGGATGAATGGCATATTTCACATCAACACCTTTTTCTTCTAATAATTTTTCTAATTCGTGACATACGTGCTGCGCCTGCGCAACAGCTAATCCATAACCCGGAACAATAATTACTTTGTTGGCATAACTCATACACACCGCCGCGTCAGATATAGAAATTTCTTTGTACGCCCCTTGAGAACCAGCAGCAGAACCACCAGCAGCAGCAGCGTTGCCGCCAAATGAACCAATGAGTACATTGGTTAAACTTCTGTTCATGGCTTTACACATGAGCACCGTTAATAAAGTACCAGCAGCACCTACCAAAATACCACCCGTTAACATAACGCTGTTGTCGTATAAGAATCCACCACAAGCTGCGGCTACACCGGTAAAAGAGTTTAATAAAGAAATAACCACTGGCATATCGGCACCACCAATAGGAAGCACAAAGAGTACACCATAAATAAGTGCGGCTACTAAAATGCCGTAGAAGAGTAAATAATTAGTGCTATCTATTGCAAGTACTAAATAACCAGCAACCGCTAATGTTGCAAAAAATAAAACAAGGTTAAATACCTGCTGTCCTTTAAAAGAAAAATCTTTGATTTTACCATTTAATTTACCCCAAGCAATAATGCTACCTGCAAAAGAAACGGCACCAATAATTAGTCCTAGAAATATAGTAAGCAAAGTGCCCTCTGTTGGAGCTGCTTGATCAGGATGTTCGCCACTATATAAAGCAGCGATATGACCAAACTCAATAACAGAAATTAATGCAGCACAAGCGCCACCCATACCATTAAATAAACTCACCAGCTCTGGCATGGCTGTCATTTTTACGCGCTTTGCAGCAAGCGTACCAACAACTGTCCCTAATACCAGCGCACCAAAAATCCATCCGTAGTTATGTAAACCCACGCCGTTTTCTTGGTATAAAAAGATAGTGCCAAAAATGGCGATAAACATACCTACCGCAGCCACCATATTACCTTTTCGCGCTGATTCTGGATGCGACAACATTTTAAGTCCAATAATAAATGTAAGGGACCCGATTAAATAACAAATTGTAAGTATACTTAATTCCATAAATGATTTATTTGATGCTACAATTGCAGCGACCTTGATTACTTCTTTTTCTTAAACATTTCTAACATGCGGTCTGTAACTACAAAACCACCCACTACATTTAGTGTTCCTAAAACCACAGCTAAAAAGCCAATGATCAGTGTTACATAATGTCCTGGCTCTACTTTACCCATTACAATAATAGCTCCAATAATAACTACACCATGAATGGCATTGGCACCACTCATAAGCGGTGTATGCAGTACGCTTGGCACTCTACCAATAACTTCGATGCCTAAAAAAATCGAAAGCACTACAATGTAGATGATGTCGATATGTGCTTGTGCCCAATTTAAAATTGCTTCCATATTATTTTTTCAAAAAATTAATTGATCAGTGCTGCTACTCTTTCATTGGCTACTGCACCTTCGTGCGCCATGCAACAACCTTTTACTAAATCATCCTCAAAATTTAATTCGAGTGCGCCTTCTTTGGTAATGATGAGTTGCAAAAAGTTTAAAATATTTTTGCCATATAATTTACTTGCGTCAGAAGGCATATCGGAAGCTAAATTACTGTTACCTAAAATGGTTACGCCTTCGTAAACAATGGTTTCATTGTTTTTTGTAACAGCCGTATTGCCCCCTGTAGCCGCTGCTAAATCAATAACCACACTACCTGGCTTCATAGACTTAA
This sequence comes from Chitinophagaceae bacterium, assembly GCA_947459295.1. Taxonomy (GTDB): domain Bacteria; phylum Bacteroidota; class Bacteroidia; order Chitinophagales; family Chitinophagaceae; genus Sediminibacterium. The sequence goes on along the minus strand of CANHCY010000025.1, from coordinate 20,374 downwards.
GCATGGCATCTGTAATTAATACAGGGGCTTTTTTACCAGGAATTTGTGCGGTTGTAATAATGATATCTGCTTTAGCAATAGACTCAGCAAGTCTTTGCTGTTGTCTTTGCTTAAATTCGTCTGATTGTTCTACTGCGTAACCACCTGCTTTAGATGCATCGGCGGCGCCTTCTACTTCAATAAATTTTGCGCCAAGGCTCATTACCTCTTCTTTTACCTGCGGTCTAGTATCTGACACTTCTACAACAGCCCCTAATCTTTTAGCAGTTGCAATCGCTTGAAGTCCTGCAACACCTGCTCCAATGATCACCATTTTGGCTGGAGGAATACTTCCTGCTGCCGTCATAAACATGGGAAAATATTTTGGGAACATAGTAGCCGCTAATAATACCGCTCTATAACCAGCAATATTTGCTTGGCTACTTAACACGTCCATACTTTGTGCACGTGTGGTACGCGGTATCATGTCCATGCTAAACAAGCTTGCTTTTTTATCGATAGCTTGCTTTACAAGGTCGATATTGAAAAGTGGCTGAAATGTACCAAGTACTACCGCACCCGGTTTTAATTGCGCCATTTCTGCACTTGAAAGCGGGTTGATAGAAAGCACTAAATCAGCAGTTGATAAAACGGTAGCACGATCTTTAACAGACACGTTTTTTTCGGTATAGGTAGCATCTGCGGCATAAGCTGCACTGCCCGCACCTGTTTCTACGATTACACTTACTTGTTTTGCCACCAAAACAGCCGCCTGCTCTGGTAAAAGCGATACACGCTTATCGTTGTTGGTTTCTTTAAGTATTCCGAGAATCATGTGCAAATTTACTTAATTATTAAATAGCCCTTTTATTAATTCTTCTTAAAAACGGATCGAAACCTGCTGTTTTTGAGCAAATTCCTTCCTAAAAAATACAACCCCAATAAAAAATAGATCGATACTTAAGGTAACGCTGGGGTGCGCGCTTATTTGAGCCCAGGCTTCCTCCATCTCTTCACTCCAATGAATGTCGTCAAAAACCAAAATAGTGTGATCTTGGACTACCGCTAATAATGACTCAAAATAAGCCATGGTAGGCTTAAAGGCATGATTGCCGTCAATAAATGCGAAGTCGACGTTTTTGTTTTGAGCAAGCCAGCGTGGCAGCTCTTCATCAAAATTTCCTTCTCGCAAAGATATATTCGCAAGCCCCAAAGACCCATGATTTTGCTTAGCTATTTGCGCAATCGTTTCCGACCCTTCAAAAGTGGTAACCTTGGCAGCAGGATTAGCAGACGCCAAATAAGCTGTAGTAATGCCAAGTGAAGTACCTAGTTCTATAATTTGTTTTGGACCATAATAATCAATCATCCTAAATAAAAGCTGACTGTATTTTGCGGGCTTTAAGGAACCTTTTGCAACATCACTTATTTTTCTTGTATTATTTTTTGCAACGCGCGAACCTGCACCAAAATCTTGTATCTCAATAAGAGTATGATTGGATAATAATTGCGTTCTAATTTTTTCTATCCCGTCAAATGCATAAAAACGCCTCTTATCATTTAATACCCGTGTAATAAATTCAAAAACAAATGGAGAATGCACGCCATGCCCTTTTCCGTTAGCCGCTGTAAACAAATAGCGCAAATACTTAACTGCTAACGTAAAGTGTCCATACATAAATGAGTCAGAAAATTTATTTGCGAAGCCAGGTTTGAAAAGAAAAACCAAATGCATGTTTTTCGTGCGCTACATGCGTTACCTCATTTGATAAAACAAAGTCCGAATTATCTATTTCAGGAAAAAATGTATCGCCATCAATAACTGCATCAACACGGGTCATGTATATTTTATGAGCCTTTGGCATTGCCTGGGCATAAATCTCACCACCACCGGCAATAAAGACTTCTTTATAATCTGATTCTTTTGCGAAAAATAAAGCATCTGCTAAAGAATGCACCGTTACAACGCCCTCATGAGACCAGTTTGTTTGTCTCGTAATAATAATGTTAACCCTACCATTGAGCGGCTTGCCGCCAAGGGATTCAAAGGTTTTTCGCCCCATCACCACGGGCATAGCCCAGGTTGTTTGTTTAAAAAACTGAAGATCTTTGGGCAAGTGCCACAACAGTTGATTGTCTTTACCAATGGCATTGTTAGTACCAGCCGCCACAATTAATGAAACAAACATAGTTGTTGTTAAAAAGTAAATAATATTATACCGTTACACTATATCGCAACCGGCGCTTTAATACCCGGATGGCACTGATAATTTTCGATAGTAAAATCTGAAAAATCAAAACTGAAAATATCTTTTACCGCAGGATTGATTTTTAAAGTTGGAAGATCAAATGGTGTTCTTGATAATTGCAATTTCGCCTGCTCAATATGATTGTTGTACAAATGCACGTCACCAAAACTATGCACAAAATCGCCAGGCTCTAAATCACAAACCTGTGCAATCATCATGGTTAAAAGTGCATAAGAAGCAATGTTAAAAGGAACGCCTAAAAACACATCGGCACTACGCTGATACAACTGGCAACTTAATTTGCCATCCGCTACATAGAATTGAAACAAAGTATGACAAGGCATAAGCGCCATTTTTGGAAGCTCTGCCACATTCCACGCGCTTACGATAAGACGTCTACTATCGGGTGTTGTTTTTATTTGCTTAATGAGTTCTGTAATTTGATCTACTACTACCCCATCCGCGCCTTTCCAACTACGCCACTGCTCACCATAAACGGGACCTAACTCACCAGCTTCGTTGGCCCATTCGTCCCAAATAGAAACCCCATTTTCTTTTAAATATTTGATATTGGTATCGCCTTTTAAAAACCACAACAGCTCATAAAAAATACTTTTTACGTGTAGCTTTTTTGTGGTTACCATTGGAAAACCTTTTTGTAAATCAAAGCGCATTTGGTAGCCAAAACAACTCTTGGTTCCTGTTCCTGTTCTATCCGTTTTTTCGGTGCCGTTATCTAATATATGTTGGAGTAATTGTAAGTACTGTTGCATGGCTGCAAATTACGCCATCAACGGGGATGTTTACAGCCAAAAGAGATTTTGGGGAGAATCTGTGAATTATACCTAAAAGCAGCTACACTGCATTGTTTACATGGATTTACGCCTTGCCAACTCACGTTTTAACTGCATTAATTCACGACCTGTTTGGCCACTCACACTGGTATTTTCTTGTGCCCTGCGCATGAGATAAGGAATAACGTCTTGGATAGGACCAAAAGGCAGATACTTGCTCACATTAAATCCTTCTTTTGCGAGGTTAAATGTGATGGTATCACTCATGCCATATAATTGAGAAAAATGAACGTGCGGATGATTGTGCGGCAACATCATTTCATCTAATAGCTTAGCGCCCAATAAATTACTTTGCTCATTATGCGATGCAATAATCACAGCTGTAGAATGAATATGATCCATGCAAAAACGAACCGCTTCATCATAGTCTGTGTCGGTAGCTTCTTTAGATATTTGAATAGGCGATAGTCTGTTTTTTTCAAGCGCTACTGCACGCTCTTTTTCCATGTAAGCGCCACGCACTAATTTTAATCCTAAAATAAAACCCTGCGCTTCGGCAATTTGATGCGAGATGCGTAAAAAATGTAAACGGTCGTGACGATACAACTGAATGGTATTAAACACAACCGCTTTTTGAGTGTTAAACACGGCCATCATTTCCATCGTTAACCTGTCAATCGGATCTTGAATCCAACTTTCTTCTGCGTCAACAAGTACACCCACATTTTTTTCAGCGGCTGCTTCACAAATAGCGTACATACGCTCTCTCACCCTATCCCAGGCGGCTTGCTCAATTTCATTGTCATGAATACCACTGCGCAAACGAGGTGCTTCATGCAGTGTTTGCAACAGTTCATGACTTGCAAGGCCTGTTACTTTAATGCTAATAAATGGAATATTTTTTTGTGATGCTGCATGATTGATGACATCAATAAAAACCTGTGTTGCATGATCAAAATTTTCTTCTCCCTCTTTTCCTTCTACACCGTAATCTAATATAACATCAACATTATGTTCTGCAAGCATTTGAGCTACCGGAATGGTCTCTGCTAAAGTTTCACCACCAACAAATTGTTTGAATATGGTATTGCGAATAATGCCTTTAATAGGAAGTCCTGCTTTTAAAAGTGCAGGAACCATTCTTGTACCCAACTGAACAAGTTTTGGGTAGCCCATAAAACCAAATAAAAGCTTTGCACTTTTTAAAGCCTTGGTAGACTTATAGGCAAAAGCATTTTGGGTATTCTCAAATGAAATATTCATCGCTAACAATTGTTCGTGACCGCGAATATCGGAACAGGTCGCAATATAAAAAAGAATTTATAGCAGGCTGTCTAAAATATAGCCTTATATAGCCTGATGATTAAACGGTTGTAATACCATTTCACTCACTACACCAGATCTAGGCTGCTGGCATAAAAACCAAATAGCCCTGGCTGCTTCTTCTGTGACAATCATTTTATCTTTTTGAACCCTTAAGTCGATGGTATCCCAAAAAGGACTGTCCACCCCACCCAAAAAGAGATTGGTGATTCTTATCTCGGTGCGTTTCACTTCTTCTCTAATACTTTGCATCATTCCTACAATACCGTATTTACTAGCACTGTAAGCAGCCGCTCCAGCCATGGGTACTTTACCGAGTACACCCGGAATATTAATAATAAGGCCTTTTTTAGCTTCTTTCATAGCAGGCATAACCGCTTTCACGGCGTTAAAACTGCCCACTAAATTAATTTGAAGGGAATCCATGAAATCTTGGTGGGTAAGTGTCTCTAGTGGCTTAATAATGCCCACCCCTACAGCATTGATGAGGATATCCACCCCGCCACCTGCAACCACTTGTTGAACGGCACCGTCCACTGCAGTTGCATCCGTGATATCTACTGTAAAACACTGTCCCTGCGGAACCGACAAGCGGGACGCAACTTCCTCTAACTTTTGTGCATTTCGAGCCAGCAAAAACACTGTGGCACCGCCGCCTATTAATAATTCGGCCACTTTAGCGCCAATACCACCCGTTGCACCAAATAAGAGTACGCGTTTTCCTTTTATCGTTTCCATGACTTTGTTTTTGAGTATAACAAGACATGGCGAGTTTTGTTTGCCTATCAATAAAATAAGGGTCGTATTAAATAATTAAAGAAATTTGGGCATGGAAATTTTAAAAATAGAGGTTTATAAATATTCGATTCCGATGGTGCCGTTTACGATTGCAACGGGCACCATGCATTTTGCGCAAAACATACTGATTCGTATCCATACCAATACAGGGCATATTGGCGTAGGCGAATGTTCTGCATTTCCAATGATTGTGGGAGAAACGCAGGCTACTTGTTATGAAATGGCAAAAGATTTTGCAGCTATTTGGAAAAATAAAAATGCACTTGATATTGATGCAAGACTTGCAGAACTTGATTTATATACTGCGCGCAACTATACTGCTAAAAGTGCTTTTGATATGGCCTTGTATGATTTGGCTGCAAAAAATGCTGGCCTTCCTTTGTATGCCTTTTTAGGAGGTACAAAAAAAGATATTGAAAGTGATTTAACCATTGGCATTGATACGCCTGAAAATATGGCGGAGACCGCGGCAAAATTTGTAGCTGATGGTGTGCGCATGATAAAAGTAAAACTTGGTAAAGATCCTGCAACAGATATAGCGCGTATTCAAAAAATTAGAGCAGCTGTAGGACCGAGTATTATACTTCGCATAGACGCCAATCAGGGCTGGTCTTATGAAGACGCCATTACCGCACTTACTGGACTTGGCCCTTATGATATTCAGTTTTGCGAACAACCCATGCGCACATTTAACGATCATTTATTGCCTGCGCTTTGCGCCATTTCTCCCATTGCAATTATGGCCGACGAAAGTGTATACACACATCATGATGCGGAAAGAATCATTGCGAATAAAGCATGCGCCTCTATCAATATTAAACTAGCCAAAAGCGGTGGCATTAAAGAAGCGCTTGTCATTAATAAAGTTGCGCAGGCCGCAGGCATCCCTTGTATGCTCGGCGGCATGCTAGAAAGCAGGCTTGCCCTGAGTGCAAAAGTGCATTTGGCGACGAGCCTTGACAATATCAAATACTACGATTTAGATACCTGCTTACTTGGACACAAAATAGACCCGGTTATTGGTGGTGCCAATTACAATGGTATGCATTTGGAACTTACAAACGCGCCAGGCATTGGCGCCGATGTGGATCCTGCATTTTTGCAAACATTGGAGCAGGTTACTATCTAGTTTGAACCGCATGAACAAATTATAGAGTGGCTTTGTTACCTTTGCTATAAATACAATCTACTATGGAAGCAAAAAAAGCGAGTGAGAGTTTTATTGTAATGAATGAACTGGTTCTTCCAAACGATACCAACACTTTTGGTAATTTAATGGGAGGACGACTCATGTACTGGATGGATATTGCATCCGGCATGGCCTCAGGTAAACACTGTAATTTACCTAGCATGACCGCTTCTGTAGATAATATTAGTTTTAAAAATCCAATCAAGCTTGGAAACATCGTTCACATAGAAGCGCATGTGTGTAGAGCATTTACAACTTCTATGGAAATTTATGTAAAAGTGTGGGGTGAAGATTTACAGAAAAAAGAGAAATACGAAAGCAACGAAGCCTACTTTACATTTGTTGCACTAGACCCAAATAACAGACCTACTGCTGTCCCGCAATTGATTCCAGAAACCGATTTGGAAAAAAGATTGTTTGATGGCGCGCTTAGACGCAGGCAGCTTCGTTTGATTCTTGCAGGAAAAATGAAGCCAGATGATGCCAATGAATTAAAGGCGTTGTTTATTAAGGAGTGATTGTGCTAGCAATTACCGCGTGCTTACTTTCCCATTTGTGCTAGCAAATGATGTCTGCCTTTTAACATGTAGTCTTTACTTTGTTCTATCGCGTCCATTACTTGAGAAAGAATTTCATCTACCGGTGCTGTATAATCAATCACCATGGGCTCTTTAAACCTTACTGATAATAAAGTTCCGCGCTTTTTAAATGCCAAGCCCTTTTTATCGAATGCTCTCCAGAAACCATTGATCACAACAGGTATTACAACAGGCTGATTATTTTTAATTATATGCGCAGTGCCTTTTCGGCCTGGCGCAAAAGGCTTTGTAGTTCCTTGCGGAAATGTAATCACCCAACTATGGTGTAAGGCCTGATCAATTTTTTGCGTATCGGCACTGTCTCTTTCTCTAGACACATCTTTTCCTTCGGCACGCCAAGTTCTTTTAACGGTCAGGGTTCCGCAAAGCTTAAATAATTTAGTAAGCCAATTGGCATTCATGGTTTCTGCAGCAGCTACCATGTAAACATTTGTAAATGGATTGAGTAAATAAAATGGAAGGCCTAAGCGGTTATGTTTTCTCCATTTAACAGCACAAAAAATATGCACGAAAGCAATAACATCTGCAAAATAAGTTTGATGATTACTTACAAATAAAACGTTCTTTTTAGGGAGGTTGAATAAATTTTCAGTGCCCTCTATTTTTACTTTATTAATTAGTGCCAAGCCGGGATATGTAATAAAACCAACCACCGCATATAGTACCGTACGAATTACCCGAATATGTCTAAATCGATCAATTAATTTCATGGCATCACGTTAAACATGTGATGCAAAATAAGGAATGTAAACAAATTGTTATGCTTTTGTTTAAAATTATAGTGGTTTAGGTTAAAATACAGGCCAGTAGGTATATTTTTGTGGCATAAATTTACAGCATGCAACTAGACACCGTAATATTTGACATTGATGGGCTTTTAGTAGACAGCGAACCTTTGTGGAATCATGCTGCTGCAGAAGTGTTTAAACAATATGGTGTTAATTTAACCGAGGAACAATACAACTCAACCACAGGTCTGCGCACCAAAGAGTTTGTACAATGGTGGTTTAACTATTTTAATATTGGTGATACAGAATTAAAAGTGGTAGAAAAAAAGATTGTAGATTTAGTTCTACAAAAAATAGAATCAACAGGCAATGTGATGCCTGGCGTTCCTTATATTTTTGATTTTTTTCAAAAAAGAAATTTTAAAATTGGACTTGCCACATCTTCACCGCCAGAGCTGATTGAACTTGTAATAAAAATGACGGGTATTGGACCATACGTCAAGGCCGCTGCTTCTGCAGAAGACTTACCTTATGGCAAACCCCACCCACAAGTTTATTTAAATTGCGCGAGCATGCTTGGCTCCCACCCAACGCACTGTCTTTGCTTCGAAGACTCTTTTAATGGACTGGTTGCCGCAAAAGCAGCACGCATGAAATGTGTGATTGTTCCGCATGTGACACAGCAAAAAGACGAACGTTTTGGCGCCGCAGATTTAAAAATTTCGTCGCTTCAAAATTTTGGCGAACTGCATTTAAATTTAGTAAGCTAGTTTTTTGCGCGCGAAGCGCGCAATACTGATTAAAATTTTGCGCGCGAGAAAAACTATTGCGCGCTTCGCGCGCAATACCCCGCAAAAATTGCGCGATCTGCAAATCAGCAAAAACATTCAGAAGATATACCTAACAAAAATGCCCCGCTACGCGGGGCATTTTGCATTTTATATAAAATTTTCTCGAACCTTATTTTTTTAAGTTAGGGTGCGGAGCACTTGTTGTGCCAGTGCCAGCTTCGGTTGTACCAAACAAGGTAACAATAAGCTCATTGCCTACTGCGCCAGCGTTAAAGATAAATCTGCTCTCAGAAACGCCTTGCTTTTCTGTTAAATACTTAACCACTGCATTAACACGGTCCCAACTTAATTGCTGTGCAGATTTTGACGTGTAGCCATAACCTGATACGCGAATATTACAATTTGGATTGGCGTTTATTTTAGCTGCAACAGTAGCTAATGTTTCTGTGGCTTCTTTAGAAAGCTTGGCTTTATTTCTATCAAAAACGATGGTAGATAATTCACCAATATCACAAAGAGATCCACCAGATTTTAAGCCGGTTACCATTTCTTTTACTTCTTTGCAACAAGCTGGCTCTGGGCAAGTACCTACGCCATCATTGTTAACAGGGAAGCAAGATTGAAGGGTAATAAGCTCTTTGTCTTTATAATCTGGAACACCATCACCGTCTGTATCTTTAGCACGGCCGTGTGCATCTACTGCAACACCTGCTGGTGTATTTGGCTCTAAGTCAAACTGATCTGTAACGCCATCATTGTCTACGTCAGGTAATTTAACCTTTGGTAGTTTCATATGCTTAGGCGCGTTGATTTCCTGATATAAATAATTGTTAGCGTTAAGCCACCAAAGCGGTGCTACTTTTTTTGAACGATCACCAATATTGATGTTAATTCTTGCAGATGTTTGTCCAATAAAATCATTGCTATTACCAGCTTTTACTGCATCTAAATAATCATATCCTGAAGCAGAAAAAGTAAAACGCTGCTCTACACCTACGCTTAACACATCGCTCAATTTAAATGAGATACCACCACCTGCACTAAAGCTATTGTAGATAGCATATGATTGTCTATCATTAATGGTGGCGCCTAATCCAGTGTTTAACAAGCCTTCTTCAATGTCAGGAAGACCAGCGCCATAAAAAACGCGATAGTCACCTGCCTGAGTTCTTTTGTGCATAACCCTAGAACCTGAAAGGCTGTAACCTGCTAATACATATACATTTGTTTTTGGATTGGCTCTGTAATAGCTAAGCGAATTAAGCGATGCAATAACATCGAAGCCTAATTGACGCGTTCTGGTTTTAAACGGCACTCTATTTTGAGTAATTTGATACGCATTTGGCTCTCCTGAACTATTTAAATCAGCAATGCTTGCACGTAATGAAAAAGTATGGTTAAGCGCTTTTCTTACAGATACAGATCCACCAAAACCTGCTTTAGATGCAACATCTGCAGACATGGTAGCAACACCTAATCCAAAACCTAATTCCCACTGACTGCGCGGCTTGGCCGGGTAAGGAAATACGTTATTGATAAACTCATTGCGCTGAGGCTGGTTTTTAACCGCCACTTTAGAAGAGTCTCTCCAATCCCATCCAAAATCTGTTTGTGCGAAACCAACAGTACTCACTAGAAGTGCTAGTGCGACCATTAAAACATTTTTCATGCTTGCCATAACTTATAGAATTAATTATAATACAAAATTAAACTAAATAACATAGATCCAAGAACTATCTATCCTATATACATTGTTAAAAGTACAAATACTAGGAGAAATACGAGAATAAGAGGTATTGGACGGGTATTTCGCTGCTTATAGTTCGTTAAATTCTGCCCAATCCTGTCTATATTGCAGCCCAATAAGCGATGGAATTAGCCAAAAAAGTAATATCAAAAGAATTAGCGCTGTTTGAGGTTCACTTCAGGGAAGCCATGAAAAGCAGGGTTGCGCTCCTAGACCGCATCATGCAATACATTGTGCGCCGCAAAGGAAAACAACTGCGCCCCATGTTTGTGCTACTCAGTGCTAAATTAGGGGGTGATATTAATGATTCATCTTACCGCGCTGCATCACTCGTTGAATTATTACATACGGCTACCCTTGTTCATGACGACGTGGTGGATGAAGCTGGCGAACGCAGGGGCTTTTTTTCAATCAATGCTTTATGGAAAAATAAGATCGCCGTTTTAGTAGGCGATTATTTACTATCAAAAGGTCTTTTACTTTCTCTAGATAACAAAGACCACCGCGTCCTTCAATTACTTTCTACTGCGGTAAGACTGATGAGTGAAGGCGAATTGTTGCAATTAGAAAAATCGCGCAAACTCAATTTAGACGAATCCATTTATTACGAAATCATTGGAGGTAAAACAGCGTCATTACTTGCATCATCTTGTGCAGCAGGCGCTTCTACCACTTTTGACAATGACGACGCCATCGAAAAAATGCGCCTCTTTGGAGAAAAAGTGGGCATGGCTTTTCAAATTAAAGATGACTTATTTGATTATAGCAGTGAAGCCATTGGTAAACCAACGGGTAATGATATCAAAGAAAAAAAATTAACGCTGCCACTTATTTATACGCTTAATAATTGCGACGCAGCGCTGCGTAAAAAAATCATCTACATCATCAAAAATCAAAATACCCAAAAGGATAAAGTTGATTTTGTATTGGGTGCCGTAGAAAATTTTGGAGGCATTACCTATGCAACAACTAAAATGTTTGCATTTAGAGATGAGGCCCTCGACATATTACACAGCTTCCCTCCTTCCGAAGTACGTGAAGCCCTAGAGGAATTAGTAAGGTATACAACCGATAGAAAATATTAATGGAAAAAAGATGGACGATAGTAGCATCCGATGCAGTCAAAACGGAGGCCTTACAAGCCGCCCTGTCTATCAATAAAACCATTTGTAGCATATTAGTAGCAAGAGGTATCGAAACCTTTGAAATAGCAAAAGATTTTTACAGACCTAAGCTTTCGGACCTGCACGACCCATGGCTCATGAAGGACATGGACAAGGCCGTTACACGCATTTTAACGGCGCGTGACACAAATGAAAGAATACTTGTTTTTGGTGATTACGATGTGGACGGCACAACGGCTGTAGCAAGTATGTACCAGTTTATTTGTGGCATTCATAACAATACCGATTATTATATTCCGCACCGCTACAGAGAAGGTTATGGTGTTTCTAAAATGGGTATTGATTACGCCAAAGAAACGGGCTGCACGTTAATTGTATCACTTGATTGTGGTATAAAATCTACGGACCTTATTGCGTATGCAAAAACATTAGGGATTGATTTTATTGTTTGTGATCACCACTTACCAGATCCTATTTTGCCGCCAGCCGTTGCCATTTTAAACCCCAAACAAATTGATTGCCCTTACCCTTATAAAGAGTTGTGTGGTTGTGGCGTGGGCATTAAATTAATGATGGCACTTGCGCAAAAATTAGAACTAGCAGACGAAACTTATCTTACTTATTTAGATTTAGCAGCCACAGCAATAGCTGCAGACATTGTACCACTCACTGGCGAAAACAGGATATTAGCCTACTACGGACTTGAAAAAGTAAATCAAAATCCATGTCCTGGTATTAAAGCATTACTTCAACTTTCTAAGGTGGAGAAAAAAATGCTCCTAACCAATTTGGTATTTGTAATTGCACCGCGCATTAATGCGGCAGGACGTATGGATGATGCAAAAAAAGCAGTGCAGCTATTTATAGAACAAGACGCCACCAAGGCACTTGAATTTGCACAAATGCTTCAGTCCGATAATTTGGATAGGCGTGAAGCGGATAGTACCATTACAGAAGACGCTCTTGCACAAATCATAAACGACCCTTCACATGCCCATAAAAAAACCACTTTTGTGTACCAAGAAAGTTGGCATAAAGGCGTGGTTGGTATTGTGGCGAGTAGACTGATAGAAACTTATTATAGACCCACGATTGTTTTAACGAGAAGCGGAGATATTGCTGCAGGTAGCGCGCGTAGTGTGGTTGGCTTTAATTTATACGAAGCCATACATGCCTGCCGCGAACATTTAATTGGCTATGGCGGCCATTTTGCCGCCGCCGGTATGACCCTGCTTCCGGAGAACGTTCCTGCTTTTGCGGCGGCGTTTGAAGCAGCTGTAGCAGCCCAAATTACCGACGACTTACTTATACCAGAAATTGTTATTGACGCGCCTATTTCCTTTAAAGAAATCAATCAAGGGTTTTATAATATTTTATCTCAGATGGAACCCTTTGGTCCTGAAAATATGAAGCCTGTGTTTATAGCAAGAGGTGTTAAAAATACGAGCTATTCAAAAATTGTAAAGGAACAACATATCCGTTTTGTATTACAACAAGACGGCATTACACTATCAGGTATTGGATTTAAAATGGCTGATAAATTTGCATTACTACAAATGAATCAGCCATTAGATATTGTTTTTACACTCGACGAAAACGAATGGAATAATGAAAAAACCATTCAGCTCAAAATGATTGACCTTCGCATCAGTGCTTAACCGCGCTTTTTAAATTACGCTTATTTATTTTGTAATAGATCTACGCTTCTATTGATGAAGTTGGTTAAATCATTCCCTTTTAATAACCCTTGAGAAAGTAAAGCAAGGTCTGCTAAATTACGCACCTGACTTTTTTGGAGTTCCGTATTGCCTTCTTTTAATAGGGTTTGATATATTGGGTGATTACCATTTACTGTTAAGGTTACTTCATCCGGCATTTGCGCATAAAATGCAGTCATGCCGCCACCAACACCGGCCATATCTTTCATACGGCGCATAAACTCTGGCCTGGTTGCAACAACAGGTGCACTGTCAGCGCTTAATCCTTTAACCTCGGTGGTTACGTGTAATTCAGCAATTTGTAAATTAAATAGTTCTTTTAATTTTTCGGTATCGTCTTTGCTAAGCACAGATTCGTTAGACTCCTGCTTATCAATTAAATTATCAACGATATCCGCGTCAACTCTCACAAAAGTGACGTTCTCCCATTTCATTTCCATATTGTTAATGAACGCCGAGTCTACCAGGGTTTCCATTTTAACAACGGTATATCCTTTTTTAGTAGCCGCCTGAATGTATGCGTCCTGCTGAACTGGATTGGTGGTATATAAAATAACTTGTTTGCCGTCTTTGTTTTTTTGTGTAGCCTCGGTTAAGGTTTTGTACTCCTCTAGGGTATGGAATTTACCTGTGGTATCTTCCATCACGATAAATTTGTTTGCCTTATCTAAAAACTTATCGTCGGTCATCATACCGTATTTAACAAATAAGCCTAAGCTCTCCCACTTTTCTTCAAATGCTGCACGGTCTGCCTTAAATATTTCTTCTAATTTATCGGCTACTTTTTTAGTGATGTGCGCATTAATTTTTTTAACGTTCGGATCGCCCTGTAAGTAGCTTCTGCTCACGTTTAAAGGAATATCTGGGCTATCAATAACGCCATGTAATAACATCAAAAATTCTGGTACAATATCTTTTACCTCGTCGGTAACAAATACCTGGTTGCAGTACAATTGAATCTTATCTTTTTGGATTTCGTAGCTCTGCTTGATTTTAGGGAAGTATAAAACACCCGTTAAATTAAATGGATAGTCTACGTTGAGGTGAATCCAAAAAAGTGGTGTTTCGCCAAATGGATATAGTTCTTTGTAAAACTTTTCGTAGTCTTCTTTAGATAATTCGCTTGGCTTTTTAACCCAAATAGGATCTGGATTGTTGATTGATTTTTCTTCAATGATTTCATCTTTTTTCTCGCCTTCTTCTTTGACACCTACTTCAGAAAAATAAATAGGAATCGGTAAGAATTTACAAAAACGATCTAGGATGGCTTTAACACGAGAAGCTTCTAAAAACTCTTTGCTTTCTTCGCTGATATGTAAAACAATTTTAGTACCACGCTGTGCGTAGTCTACTTCGTATAATTCAAATTCTGGATTACCATCACAACCCCAAAACACACCAGATGCATCTTTAAATGATTTTGAATACAACTCTACTTTATCACTCACCATAAAGGCGCTATAAAATCCTAAACCAAAGTGACCAATAATATTGGCGTCTTTGTATTTGTCCATGAATTCTTCGGCACCAGAAAAAGCAACTTGGTTGATGTATTTGTCTACTTCTTCGGAAGTCATACCCACCCCTCTATCAATGATTGATAATGTTTTTTCCTTGGCATCGAGTACCACGTCTATACGAAGTTCCCCAAGGTCGCCTTTAGCTTCGCCAATAGAAGAAAGGGTTTTAATTTTCTGAGAGGCGTCAACCGCATTACTCACTAATTCACGTAAAAAGATTTCGTGGTCACTGTACAAGAATTTTTTAATGATCGGAAAGATGTTTTCCGTTTGTACGCGTATTTGTCCTTTTTGCATAGTTCAGTTATTTGTATCCAACTTATACAAATAAAGTACCAAGCCCCCATTTTTGAGCTATTTCTGACAGGATGACACAAATTTTGGGTCAATTACCCTGCACCATAATATTATCGAGCCTAAAACTAGTGGTAAGCTTGCCTATGGCCGCAGAGGGATCATTGCCCTCATACCTAAAAGCGATATAAACATTTCCTTTAAACTTACTCAAATCGAGGTTATTGGAAAACATCCATTGAGGCGCAAAGCCACTAACACTTCCCTTGGCTATAACGGCGGGCAGCAGGGTCCATTTTGCCCTAGCCGGACTGTTACCGCCGTCATAATTAGTGGATACCATGGCCTGTAAAATAGCGCCATTGTCAAAGCCATCTTTAGTGTCAAAATGTAATATTTCGTTGGCAGAATGATCGAGGTTAATGGGTGGTAAAATAAACCAAGATATTACCGCGTTTTGTCTAGCCGCAAAAGCCGAAATTTCGAGATACAAATTGGCAGACGTTTTTTTAGCAGTAAAATATTTGCCGCCAACTTCGGATATATTTTTATACCCAGCAGACGCGAAACTACTATCCGTTATTGCTGTTGAAAAGTCCTCCGCAAACAAAGTTTTTGGACCTGTTACACTGCACCTGAGTCCTGTCAACTTCAAATCAGATGTGTCTCTGATCACAAGTTGTTTTTGGGTTCTAAAAACAGTGTAAATACCAGTTGCTGTTCCGTTACCTCTTGGCGTTAAGGCATTACCAAATGAAGCAAAACCACTGGTACGCAAATATAAATTTCCAATAGCACAGGTGCGAAGCGTATGACTAGCCGGCAGTTGATTGACAAGGTCGGAATATGGTTTACCAGTGTCTGACACTACAAATTCTAGTTGATCAATAGCAACTAAACATCCTTTTAAACTATCTACTAGGCCAGTGGCCAAAACAGGAATCGGTATCATTAATTTACCACCTGCTAGCAGGCTAATAAAGCGGTTCATAAGTGGTTGCGGGATGCCTAGTAAAAAAGGAGATGCCGGATCGGACCTATCTACCCCTACTCCAATTTGTGTCATACCCGCATAATCAGAAAGCCAAAGACCACCTAGTGCAATACCCAGTTTTTGCCCGACCGCATATTTTGAAAATAAATTGTAACCATCTAGTTTAATGGTAACCGCAGCGGTGGCGTCTTGAATAATGATGGACTTATAAAAATTATCGGTTTTGTCGTTGGCAGTTACCGTTCCTTCAATAATATAGTCGGCACTAATTTTTTCGTAATTATTGGGGATGTGAAGCCGCAGCAGGTCTTTGATAGACATGTTGGCTTTTAATGCAGGCCCTGTATACATGGGTGGCGCATCCCAAACTTTTTCGCAATTACAAAAACTGCCCCATAAAAAAAAGATACAAACCCATTGTATAAAAACATTTTTAAAACTCATAGAAGAAGAAACCATTGACATACATGGATATTAAAAAGTAAAAGAAATAGTAGCTGAAAAATTAAACCCATACCCTAAAAAATATTTAGGCGGAAATTTATTGACATCAAGTTTAGCAATATCAAAACGTAATTGTTCATACCCACCCATCAACACAGGGCTATTTTGCAAAATATTGTTGAGGCTTACTATGCACATAATGGTTTGAGGCTGCTTGTTTTTTACACGGTACCACCTTATTGACTGCCCCAGTAAAGCGCCAAGTGTAAACATGGCTGGCAACTGAGCCTGTGCAGTAATTTGAGAGCGCTGAACAGGTAAGGTGTCAAGCGCCGCAGTGGCGCCATAAGTGCGCCGAATGGGATTAAAAGACATCCAGCGCTTGTCCATATAATGCACACTAATAATAGAAAAAAAAGACCCCAACCGGTAACTGATGTTAACAGCGGCAGCCCTTTGTGGTGTGCGCGCCACTTTAAAATTGTTTACATAGACGATGCCTTTTTCAAGCACTGCTGCGTCATTATCGGAACTTACTACAAGCTGCTGCCTAGAACTAAAACGGTAATCCCCAAGAGCGCCAATGAGTTGCAACGACAGGTTTTCGTGTAAAGAAAAATCGATACTAGTTTCTAAGCCCTGCATGATTTTGTTGATGCCCGTAAGTGCATAATTTACAAAACTGTGGTAACCATCGTGGTAAAAAGTTAGAATATCCTGTGCGTCTTTTTGTGCAATTAAAAAAGCTCGAATGCCAACTTTGCAAAAATTAGATTGATACTGATACCCAAGTAATGCAGATCGTATTTTTTCGGAACTGATATTGTCTGTTACGGTTGAACGCATTTTTGGCGCAACAAACAGATTGTCAAAAAGAGGCGCTCTTGCAGCAGATAATAATTCGAGCGCAAAATAATGACGTCCATTTAATTTGTAAGTAGCGCCCATTTTAGCTTCTGGACTTGTAAAATAATAGGTGTGGGAAGCGCCCTTAGATTGTAGTGGAAACAAACCGTTTTTTACAAGACCAATCCTATTAAAACGATTGCCTGTTAACTGTAGGCCCGCAAAAATATCGAAACGAGCAAAAGTCCAGCTAGACTGCAAAAAGGCAGCAGTTTGTAAAAATTTAGCTATATAATTATAGCCGAATTTTTGGTTTTGCAAAATAATTTGATTGGGGTTTTCGATATCAAACTGATTCACATCCGTTCTTATTTGCAAAGCGTCTTCGGCAAACTGATTGATATTTACATAATAGTCGGCGCCTAATAAATCATGTACTTTTTTATAAAAATGATGCCGTTCAAGTTGCGCGTTAATTCCTGCGGTGAATAATCCAAGTTTTCCTAATGGAGACTGATACAATAGCGATGCTACAAGTGTATGTTGTGCATCGATTCTGTTTTCCAAAATAACGGCTGCCTTTTTTTGAAGCAATACATTAGGATTACCGCTAACAATGACAGGTTCGTTAGACAAGGCGTTTAGGGAATACATACCCGTCCAATCGAGTTGACCCTTGCCTGGGTTTTGAAGCAGCTCTTGATGCATAAGCGCCCCAAGTGCAGCATCTTTATAATAACTAGGTAGGTATTTATAATAATCGGCGCGCGGATCTGCGGCGCTGTTCCAATCAAGTCCAGTTATACTTTTAACACCTATTGTTACTCCAATAGCGAAATTTAATTTTTGTGCTGCAGGTAATGTTAACGCTGTCGAAAAAATAAGTGTAGGCATATGTGTAGTGCTTTTTACAGCATTTCGTTTGAGGCCATTTTGCATGCCCCAATTAGGATTATAATTAGCGCCAAAATATTGTAACGATTCTTGAAGCACAGGTGCTTGCCGCTCGGCGGCAATGGGCGCGCCAAGCAAAGACAAGGACAGAATAACGCGCTCATTTAATTTTTTATCGACGCTCAACAAATACCCATACCCCTCGTATCCACAGCCACTATAATATCCTTCAGATGCAAGGCGTGCATTTAAATGTGCAGCAAATGCCCATCCGTTTTTTAATGGTCCAGTAGACATTTGCACAACATATTTATGCGCATAAGCGCGGTTGGCGGTGGTTACCGCAATCTTATTTTGCTTAGGCATTACAAGTGCTCGAATATCAGCACCTGTTGTGTTACCGAGAAGTCCAAAAGAAAGCTCGTTGCCAGCTATTCCATCTAGTACCACCGTTTTTCGCATCATGGGTTGTAGACCTGAGTAAACAGCAAAATGAGGATTCCCCGTTAGTAAACTTTTAATGGGAAGTCCATTTAAAAGCGTTTGCGAGAAACTAGCATCCAGGCCCTTAATCATAAATCCTGCAGCTGCAAATCCAAAACTAGCCGTGTTGTAAAACGGATCTTTGTTGGCATGCAAAGAGGATGCAACAAAAGAAGGCTCTAAACCATTTTTTGCATCAGGGTCTAATATTACAATCGGTATTTCATCAGGCTCCGATACCACTACTTTTTGCATTAGCAAATTGGGTGGCGTTTTTTGTTTATTGCGCTTTTGTGCCTGCAAAAAGGAAAGCATAAAAAAGCAAATCAAACACAAATAAATACCGCGCATAACATAGATTTCCCACACAATCTAATGCAGTTCAAATAGCAAAATGATGCGCACAAAACATTGGCGTGAAATACCAGTTTAAATAATTGTAATTAGCGAATAAAAGAGATGCGCAATAATAAAATCCAATGTCAATATTTAGTTGGTAGTATAGTTTTTGTCCTACTAATGGGAAGCTGCAAAGCCACTATAAAAAAAGCCCTAATTCCCTTTAAACCTATGCCGCAAAGGCATCACAGCCTTATTGCTGCATTTTATAATTTCGAAAATTTCTATGATACTATTAACAATACTACTATTGATGACGAAGAATTTTTACCAAGCGGTGCTAAACATTATAACAGTGCTATCTATCAAAAAAAAGTAAGCAACCTGGCTACTGTTGTGCAAAAAATAGGCGCCGAAATCAATGACGATGGTCCTGCCATTTTAGGCGCTGTTGAAATTGAAAACGATACCGTGCTACATGATTTAGTCAAGCACCCACTCATAAAAAATAGAGCCTATTTATTTGTACATGAAAACTCAAAAGATAAACGAGGCATTGATGTAGCGCTAATCTATCAGCCTAAATATTTTACGCCTATTGTACACCGTTCTTTACAAGTTGTTCTAGCGCCAAGAAATAAAGAACCCGTATTTACCCGTGATATTTTATACGTTAAAGGTGTTTTGCTCAAAGACACTGTACACGTTTATGTAAATCACTGGCCCAGTAGAAGAGGTGGCCAAAAAAGAAGTACCGAATCCAGGAGTAAAGCTGCTAGGGTTTGCAGAAGTCATATCAACAGTATCCTAGCGGAGGATCCGTCTGCTAAAATTTTGGTGATGGGCGATTTAAACGACAATCCCTCCGATTACAGCGTAACGCATGCCCTGCAATCGAGTGGTGGGCTAAAAATGATCAAAAAGTCAGATTTATACAATCCATGGGTAGCAATGCTAGCAAAAGGCAATGGAACCCTTGCCAATAGGGACGCATGGGGTATATTTGACCAAATTTTGGTATCGCAGAGCTGGATTCCGCCAAGGCATGCTGGTCGGCTATTTTTAGGCAGTTCCCATATATTTAAAGCCTTTTTTATGATCGAACAACAAGGCAGGTACAAGGGATACCCCCTTCGAACCTGGGACGGGAACCATTTTAGGGATGGATTTAGCGATCATTTCCCAACTTTTCTGGTTTTACTCGAAAAAATAGACTGAAAAATGCAGTAAAACCGGTGCTTTTGCTTACTTTTGCATCCCCAAATCTGTTTTTGGCAGATTCTCCATTTCGGTGGAGTCCACTGGGTAAACCCAATTTTAAACCTAAAAATTCAAGTAATGAGTAATTACGAATTGATGGTGATTTTCACTCCGGTTCTTTCTGAAGAAGATTTTAAAGCTTCTCAGAAAAAATACCAAGATATGATTGCTAGCTTCGGTGGAGCTACTGTGCATTCAAATCCTTGGGGTCTTAAATCACTGGCCTACCCTATTCAAAAAAAGACAACTGGTATTTACTGG
>CANHCY010000024.1 GCA_947459295.1 Chitinophagaceae bacterium | reverse complement strand
TGCTATGTAGGGTTTTTCCTTGGCTATTTAGTGTCAACATTCTGATGTTTCAATTATATTGCATCCGCTTCAAAGATATTACCAAAGGATCAAAATTAGACCTATAAAATGAGCAGTACCAATCAGGCATATGATGAGGCTATTTTAGCTTGTAGAGACATATTTATTAAAAAAACCAAGGATTACGGAACCGCATGGCGTGTATTGCGTACAATTTCTGTGGTGGATCAAATATTTATTAAAGCCCTTCGTATAAGAACCATTCAAGATTTACAAACCCAAAAAGTAGGGGATGATATCAATTCTGAATTTAAGGGGATTGTAAACTATGCGGTTATTGGTCTTATACAATTAGCACTTGGTAACCCTCAAGTAGAGGAACTCCCAGTGGATCAAGTAGAAAAACTCTATTTGCAATATGTAGATTTTGCACGTCAAACAATGCTTGATAAAAACCATGATTATGGTGAAGCGTGGAGAGATATGAGTCAAGAAAGTTTTGCCGATTTGATACTCATGAAGCTAATGCGCATCAAACAAATTTTAGGCAACGATGGCAAAACACTCATTAGCGAAGGGATTGACGCCAACTATGTAGACATTTTAAATTACTCAGTTTTTGCGCTTATATTAATATCCGAAGGAAAACATTAAAACCCCCTACATGAAAAAACTAAACACACCCATTCGCATATTTGTAGGCCTGTTGTTTATATTTTCTGGACTTATAAAAGCCAATGATCCGCATGGATTAAGCTATAAAATGCAGGAGTTTTTTGAAGTTTGGGGTTTTGATTTTCTAAACCCTTTTAGTTTGTTTTTATCATTAGGCATGAATGTGCTAGAAGTTTTTGCTGGTATTGCCATTATAGTAAACTGGCAAACCAAAAAAATAACCTGGCTTTTATTTATACTCATTTTATTTTTTACCTACCTAACTGGCTATGCACTCTTTTCAGGTAAAATTAAAACCTGTGGTTGTTTTGGTGATTGCTTACCACTTACACCGGCCATGTCGTTTACCAAAGACATTGTATTAGGCGTTCTGATTATTATTTTATTAGCAACCAATACCGGCAAAGCCAGCAAAGGTATTTTTGGCAAAATAGTATTATATACAGTAACCTTTGGTACTGCTGCTTTTCAGTGGTATGCGCTTACCTATTTACCTGTAGTGGATTGTTTGCCATATAAAAAAGGGAATGATATTATAGAACAAATGAAAGTTCCTATAGGCGCAGTTGCGGACAGTACTTCTATTGAATTTATATATACCAAAAACGGAAAAGAAGTTAGATTCGACCAAGCCAATTTCCCAACTGATTTTGACAGCACTTATGTGTATGTTGATCGTAAAGACATTGTGGTAAAAAAAGGGAATGGTCTTGTTGCAAAAATTGTTGACTTTAATTTAATGGCTAGATCTGGTGCAGATACCACGGCTTCAATATTTGCAAATCAAAAACCATATGTACTTGTATTTGCAAAAGAAATGAAAGGTGCAGATAGTTGGAAAAATTCATTTGAAACAATTTATAAAAAATTACAAGCACAAAATATTGATGTGATACTTGTGACACCAGAAGCCGACAGAGCTGCTAGCCTTTTTGGTAAGATTAATATATTGATTTCTGACGCTACTGTCATTAAAACGGCAGCACGCGTAACACCAACTTACTTTTTAATGAAAGGGTCTCGTATACAAGAAAAGGTTGCAGCACCCTGTATCGATAATCTATTTACAACTTTAAATAGCAAGTAATGATTCGTTTCATTACTAAAAAATTAGGTTATGGATTACTCGTTTTAATGGGTGTGGTGGTAGTGGTGTTTTTTTTGTTTCAAGGATTTGGTGATCCTGCACGTTTGGTACTGGGTCAAAGTGGCGATAGTACCACCATCAGCAATATCAAAAAGGAGTTAGCCCTGGATAAACCTACATCCAAACAGTTTTTATTGTACCTAAACGATGTGTCGCCTATTGCACTACATAGCGCTTCCGATATTGAATCCAAAAAATTAAAGGGCTATTTTTTTAATGTGGGAGACAAACAATTAGCCTTTAAAATACCGTACCTGCGCAGGTCGTATCAGAGTAAAAAACAAGTGAGTGAGATACTCATGGAAGCCATACCAGGAACACTTTTGCTGGCATTTGCCGCCATGTTTGTGGCTACTTTGTTTGGCATTTTATTAGGTATGTTAGCGGCCATCAAAAAAAATACCTGGATGGATAGTAGCGCCGTTTTTAGCAGTGTACTTGGGATATCAGCACCGTCCTTTTTTATGGGTATTATTATTGCCTACTTTTTTGGATTTGTGCTTACTAAATATACTGGCCTTCAAATGACGGGTAGTTTATTTTATATTGACCCGTACGCTGGAAAAACACTAGCATTAAAAAACCTAATCTTACCGGCGCTTACACTTGGTTTAAGACCCATGGCTATAATTACGCAACTTACCAGAAGCTCTATGCTAGATGTGCTAGATCAAGATTATATACGCACTGCAAAAGCAAAAGGTCTGTCTAATACTCGCATCTATTTTGTACACGCTTTACCCAATGCTTTAAACCCTGTTATTACAGCTGTAACTGGATGGTTTGCCGAACTACTAGCCGGTGCCTTTTTTGTTGAATATATTTTTGGATGGAAGGGTATTGGAAAAGTAACCGTAGATGCCCTAGAAAAATTAGATTTTCCGGTAGTAATGGGAAGTGTACTTGTAACAGCTACCTTTTTTATGCTCGTAAATATACTAGCAGATATCTTATACGTTGTAGTAGACCCTAGGGTAAAACTTACTGAATAATAACTTCGGAAATAATCTTTTCGCCAAAAGCCTCGTTTACTCTTTCAATGATTTGATTTTTTTGGTACATCAATTCATTTTTTAGCGGCCCCACACTTGTGGTGATAAAAAGTTTTTGATTGACAATTTGAATTTTGTCTGTGTATTGAGCAATGGTTTTACCCATTAATTTCTCCCAAATTTCTTCAATCTGAATAGCGCGCACCCCATTTTTTAAATGGCTGCGTTGTAAAAATTTATGAAGGGCTTCGCCTATAGAATATTCAGACATACTACAAAGGTAAGAGTTCAATCATTTGGAAGGGTGTATTAATTGCATGTAGCTGTTGTTCAAGTCTTTGCGGATGTGTATCGGAGATAAAAACCTGACCATCAGATGCGGTGCATACCCATTGGAGTAATTCATACATACGGCTTTCATCCAGTTTTTCAAATACATCATCTAATAATAAAATAGGGGTGAAGCCATTTTTAGATTTAAGCACTTCCCATTCAGCTAATTTCAGTGCAAAGAGTAAACTTTTACGCTGTCCTTGTGAAGCTTCATTCTTAAACGCCGTTTGATCCATGGTAAATACCAAATCGTCTCTGTGTATGCCTTTTGTTGTACGTTGTAAGATGCAATCTTTTTGAAAATTTTGTGCAAGTAATTCACTAAAAGGCATGGATTGTAATGGACTTTCATATGCCAAATGAATATGATCATCTGTGGCTGCAATACGCTTGTATACCTTTGCAACTAAAGGAAAAAACGCTTTTAGAAATTCGGTACGCTTTTCAAAAATATATTGTCCGTTACTAACGAGTTGGCTATTGAGTACCTCAAGTAATGTGGTGTCGATGGGCGCATGATCGGCAGCTTTAAAAACACTATTGCGCTGTTGCAACACTTTGTTGTACGCAATTAAATGCTGCAAGTAAGGTGCGTCTATTTGCGAAAGTAAAGTGTCAAGGTATTTTCTTCTTGCTTCGCTGGGGCCAATCATCAGTTCAATATCATCGGGCGCAATCATGACTGTAGGATAGCGGCCAATATGATCTGAAAACTTTTTGTATTGTTCGTCGTTTACGGCAAGTTCCTTTTTATTGTTTTCACGAACAATGCAAACCACTTTATGCGCCTTGCCAGCAATATCATAATTACCTTCCACCCTTAATCCTTCGGAACCCCTTAAAACATTTTGTGCATCGGGGCGCGAGAAGTAACTTTTGGTAAGACTCAAATAATAAATACTATCTAATAGATTGGTTTTGCCGGTTCCGTTTTTACCACAAATACCAACAATACGCTCCGTAAAAACAAAATCTCGGCGGGCATAATTGCGAAACTGGGTGAGGGATAAATGGGTGAGCTGGAACATCTTGGCAAATTAAAGCACTAGTTTTCAAATTATTGGCACTTTGTTTGGGCTAAACCAATTAATTTTATAAAAAAAACGGTTGAAAACGATATTATCTGAAGCCCAGCTCGCGTTAACTGTAAAAAGACTGGCACATCAAATTCTAGAAAACAACCTTCAATTAGCAGATACGGTGTTAATTGGACTCCAACCACGTGGTATATATTTAAGTGATCGGATTGTGCACGAGCTCATGCAATTATTACCACCTAGTCAAATCGAATACGGTAAACTAGATATCACTTTTTATAGAGATGACGTGCGTAAGAGCCTACATATTGCCAATGAAACGGATATTCCGTTTAGCATTGAAAACAAGAAAGTGGTATTAATTGACGACGTTTTATATACTGGCCGAACCATTAGGGCAGCTCTAGACGCTTTATTGGCTTTTGGAAGACCTTCGAAAGTGTCATTGTGCGTGTTAATTGATAGAAGATTTAGTAGAGAATTACCGATTCAGCCTGATTATGCCGGAAAAGCCATTGACACCATCATTACCCAAAAGGTAAAAGTGTGCTGGAAAGAGCGTGACCAGGTAGACGAAGTGGTGTTATTATAAGAGTTCATTTTACCATTCCATTTTTTTACTTTAGCTTTGTTTTTTAATGAAACTATCTACCAAACACTTACTTGGTATTAAAGATCTCAACCGAGACGATATTCAATTAATTCTTACCACTGCAGCCCAGTTCAAAGAAGTTTTACAAAGACCCGTTAAAAAAGTACCCTCTTTACGAGATGTAACTATCG
This sequence comes from Chitinophagaceae bacterium, assembly GCA_947459295.1. Lineage (GTDB taxonomy): Bacteria > Bacteroidota > Bacteroidia > Chitinophagales > Chitinophagaceae > Sediminibacterium. Next base: position 22,133 of record CANHCY010000024.1, on the reverse strand, counting down.
TAAATTTATTTTATGAGAACTCTACCCGTACCAGAATGTCTTTTGAACTAGCGGAACGAAGACTATCCGCAGACACCCTCAATTTTGCAGCCAGCAGTTCATCGGCGGCAAAAGGGGAAACGCTATTAGATACGGTTAATAATATTTTAAGTATGAAAGTGGATCTGGTGGTGATGAGGCATAGTGCTTCTGGCGCCCCGCACTTTTTAGCGCAACATATTCCTGCAGCCATTGTAAATGCAGGTGACGGTATCAATGAACATCCTACACAGGCCTTATTAGACGCTTTTTCTATGCAAGAAAAGTTTGGTACACTAGAAGGGCTTAAAGTAACCATTGTAGGCGATATCATGCATAGCCGTGTTGCCATGAGTAACATGTATTTACTACAAAAAATGGGCGCCGAAATTACCATTGCTGGGCCACCCACACTGATTCCAAAATATATACAAGAAGCGTTTAACGTACGCGTCGAATATAACTTACAAAAAGCCCTTGCTTGGTGCGATGTAGCCAATGTGCTCCGTATTCAGTTAGAGCGTCAAAATCAACCCTTATTTTCATCTCTACGTGAATACAATTTAGCCTACGGCATTAGCCGCTCTATGCTAGAAAGTATCAACAAAGAAATTGTTATCATGCACCCTGGCCCCATCAATAGAGGGGTAGAACTTGATAGCGATGTTGCAGATGGGCCACATTCCATTATTTTAGACCAGGTAGAAAATGGGGTTGCTGTAAGAATGGCGGTCTTATATTTACTTGCCAATAGAGACCAATAAGCCTTAATTTTACATCATGCGTATTTGCCTTTTCCCTGGAACTTTTGACCCTGTTACCCTGGGTCACGTCGATATCATTAATCGTGCTCTACCACTTTTTGACAAAATCTATGTAGGTATTGGTATCAATAGTTCTAAATCTCCTATGTTTAGTCCGGAGCAAAGAATGGAATGGTTTAATGAAATATACCAAGACGAGCCAAAAGTAGAAAGTGTTGGTTATGAAGGACTTACAGTGAATTATTGTAATTTAATTGGAGCCAAATTTATTTTAAGGGGTATCAGATACGTGAGTGATTTTGAATACGAAAAAACCATCGCCGACGCTAATCGCACCCTCGATAAGCATATAGAAACCATCTTTTTAACCGGTGAACCAAAATTTACATCGGTAGCGTCTACTATTGTAAGAGACATCCTTAAAAACGGGGGAGACGCTTCTCCATTTTTGCCAGACGCAGTTATCAAATCATTAAAGCGTTAATTTCCGTATCTAGGCAATAAAACCATATAAATTAGCTGTACTTTTGTGTTTTAATTACAATTAAAACATTCCAATATGTACCCAGCAGAGATTGTCCTTCCTATGAAGGCAGAATTAACAGACGCAGGTTTTGATGAAATGGTTACAGCCGCTGAAGTTTCAGAAACATTAAGTAAAGAAGGAACCACACTTGTGGTGATTAATTCGGTATGTGGTTGTGCAGCAGGCACTTGTAGACCAGGTGTATTAATGGCGGTTCAAAACGCTACAAATCGCCCTGATCGTTTAACCACCAGTTTTGCTGGTTTTGATGTTGAAGCGGTAAACGAAGTACGTAAGCTTTCATTGCCTTATCCACCATCTTCTCCTGCTATTGCTTTGTTTAAAGACGGTGTGCTTGTAAACTTAGTAGAAAGACATCAAATTGAAGGTCGTCCGGCACAAGTCATTGCACAGCATTTGATCTCTATTTTTGATGAACATTGCAATTAATTTATCTTAATTTTGTTTCGATGTGTTAGTAAGTAAGGGCTCCACTAAGTTGGAGCCTTCCTTTTAATCACAAACAAGCCAATACATATATGTATCCCAATTTATACTACGCAGTTAAAGACCTTTTTGGTATCGAAATAACAGGCCTTAAACTTATTAATTCATTTGGCTTTTTTGTGGCAATTGCTTTTATATCAGCATCGGCTGTTTTAAGCGCCGAACTCAAAAGAAAAGAAAAAGAAGGTCTGCTCATTCATGAGGAAGAAAAAATGATTGTAGGTGCACCTGCATCTATCCAGGAACTGCTCACCAATTTTTTATTGGGTTTTATTTTTGGATATAAAATTATTGGCGCTTTTGTGGTGCCATCGGCCCTTAATGATCCACAATCATTTATACTCTCTACAAATGGAAGTGCACCTGTTGGTATCCTAGTTGGTATCTTCTTTTTAATTTTAAAATGGTACGAAAAAAACAAAGTAAAACTCCCTAAGCCCGAAGAAAAAACATTTAAAGTTTGGCCGCATGACAGGGTAGGTGATATTGTTTTATACGCTGCTATCTTTGGATTTTTAGGCGCCAAAATATTTCATAACCTCGAAAACTGGGGTGAGTTTATAAAAGACCCTATTGGCAATTTAATCGCATTTAGTGGCCTTACTTTTTATGGGGGTCTCATTTGCGCAACCGTTGCTATCATTTACTTTGCGCGCAAACACAAAATAGGTGTAGTGCATTTAGCTGATGCGATGGCGCCAACTATGATGTTTGCATATGCTATGGGCCGTATAGGTTGTCAGGTAAGCGGAGATGGTGATTGGGGTATTGTAAACAACAGCCCAAAACCTTTTGCATGGATGCCAGACGGGTTATGGTCATCGGTGTATGCGCACAACGTAATTGGTGAAGGTGTACCTATTAAAGATTGTGTTGGGCAGTATTGTAATCAGCTCCCAATGCCGGTGTATCCAACCGCTTTATATGAAGTAATTGCTTGCTTACTATTATTTGGCGTTTTATGGTTTTTGAGAACGAGAATAAAGGTAGCGGGCAGGTTAGCAGCGGTGTATCTTATGTTTAATGGGATCGAGCGTTTTTCGATCGAACAAATTAGAGTTAATACAAAATATGTAGACCTTCCATTTCAGCCTACTCAAGCAGAAATTATTGCCCTTGTTTTATTTTTAGGGGGTGTATTTTTGTGGTGGAAAGCTGGCAAGTGGAACCTCAATAAACAATCAAAATAATACGATATGCCATCATTTGACGTAGCTAGTAAGGTAGACTTACAAACCTTAGATAATGCCATCAACACGGTAAAAAAAGAAATTGCAGGACGCTTTGATTTCAGAGATACGCCGGTTTCTATCGAGCTTAATAAGAAAGACTATGTGGTTTCGTTGGAAGTAGATTCTGACATGAAAATGAAGCAATTGATCGACGTTTTAATTGGCCGTGCCATCAAGCAAGGGATTGACGGCAATGCTTTTGACTTTTCTAAAGACGCTTATCCGAGTGGTAAAGTGGTTAAAAAGGAAGTCCCAGTAACCAATGGCCTTAAGCAAGAAGACGCTAAAAAGATGGTAAAAGCCATCAAAGACAGCGGTTTAAAGGTCCAAGCAGCCATTATGGACGACATTATTAGGGTTACAGCCAAAAAAATCGATGATTTACAGGAAGTTATAGCGCTTTTAAATGGCGGTAACTTTGGTATCCCTTTACAGTATACCAACATGAAAAGCTAATAAAATTTGGCATTTTAGCTATTCTAGCCTAATTTTGCATCTCTTTAAAAAATAAGTGTACGGCCAAATCCGTACCACCTAAAACCCATAATTATGAAACAAGGTATCCATCCAGAAAATTATCGTTTCGTTGTTTTCAAAGACATGTCTAACGGTACAACCTTTTTAAGCAAGTCTACAGCTGCTTCTAAAGAAACTATCACATTTGATGATGGTAACGAATATCCAGTTATCAAATTGGAGATTTCTAACACATCTCACCCTTTCTACACTGGTAAAAACATGCTTGTTGATACTGCTGGTAGAATTGACAAATTCAAAAAGCGTTACGAAAAGAAGAAGTAATTCTTCTCTACATAAGTTTTTAAAAGCTGCTAGTTTATCTAGCGGCTTTTCTTTTTTACAACCCTTACCTTTGCCTTAATTCTATTCTTATGAAACTAGATATTTTAGCTTTTGGCGTTCATCCCGATGATGTTGAACTAGGTTGTGCTGGTACCATTATGGCCGCCATCGACCAAGGTAAAAAAGTGGGCATCGTAGATTTGACAAGAGGAGAGTTAGGCACTAGAGGAACACCCACTACCAGAACACAGGAAGCAGCCGCAGCAGCCAAAATTATGGGCGTGGATATTAGAGAAAACCTTGACATGGCAGATGGCTTTTTTGCAAACGACGAAGCGCATCAAAGAAAAATAATTGCACTTATTAGAAAATACCAGCCAGATATTATTTTAGCCAATGCACCAGAAGATCGTCATCCTGATCATGGGCGTAGTGCTAAACTCGTTTCTGATGCTGCTTTTTTAAGTGGTCTTCGAAAAATTGAAACCATTCATGAAGGCGTTACCCAAAATGCTTGGAGACCTGCCTATACTTTTCATTATATTCAAGACCGTTTTATACAACCTTCCTTTGTTATAGATATCACGGCGTACATGGAAAGAAAAATGGAAGCTGTACTTGCTTATGGAACACAGTTTACTGGAGCTGATACTTCAGAACCGCAAACCTATATTTCTTCACCACAGTTTTTAGAAACTGTAAAAGCGAGAGCACTCATGCTAGGTAAAAGAATTGGTGTTGGTTACGCCGAAGGTTATATCACCGAAAAAATTATTGGCTTTTCAAATTTTGATGCCATTATTAAATATACAACTTAAGGATCTTTTAAATTTTTATTATGTCAAAAGTAAAAGTGGGATTGGTTCAAATGTCTTGCAGTGGAAGCAAAGAAGAAAACATGCAAAAAGCAATTGCAGGTATTAAAGATGCTGCAGCAAAGGGCGCTCAAATTGTTTGCCTTCAAGAATTATTTACATCCTTATATTTTTGTGATGTAGAAGACTATGAAAATTTTAAGTTAGCGGAAAAAATTCCGGGTGCTACAACTGATACTTTAGGACAAGTAGCTGCATCACTTAATGTGGTGGTGATTGCTTCTTTATTTGAAAAAAGAACGCAAGGAATTTACCATAACACAACCGCTGTTATAGATGCCGACGGTGCTTACTTAGGCATGTACCGTAAAATGCATATTCCTGACGACCCAGCTTACTACGAAAAATTTTATTTTACCCCAGGTGATTTAGGATATAAAACATTTGATACCAAATTTGCAAAAATTGGTGTGCTCATTTGTTGGGATCAGTGGTATCCAGAAGCAGCCAGACTTACTGCATTACAAGGTGCCGAAATATTATTTTATCCAACAGCCATTGGCTGGGCAACATCACAAGATGAAGCCACCAATACGGAGCAGTACAATGCTTGGCAAACCATACAGCGTAGTCATGCTGTTGCCAACGGCGTGCACGTGGTAAGTGTGAACAGGGTAGGCCTCGAACAAAATGGTGCTATGAAATTTTGGGGCGGTTCATTTGTGAGTAATCCATTTGGCACACTATTATATAAAGGTTCTCACGATAATGAAGAAACAGAAGTGGTTGAAATTGATACGGATGCCACAGACCGTTACCGCACACACTGGCCATTTATGAGAGACAGACGAATTGACTCTTATGAAAATATTACCAAACGTTTTATTGATTAGAAATTTATTGTTTTGAATACTCCCAAATCATTCGGCTATTATTTTCCAGCAGAGTTTGAAATGCATGAAGCCACTTGGTTAAGTTGGCCGCATAAAGAAGCTAGCTGGCCAGGAAAAATTGATGCGATATACCCAAACTATAGTTTGTTTGTAAAATACCTTGCCCAGTCAGAAAAAGTACGGATCAATGTGGTGGATGCTGCTATGCAAGAAAGTGCAACAGCACATCTTGTAAAAGCAGGCGTAAACATGGATCAGGTATCTTTTTATTTACATCCTACCAATGACGCTTGGTGTCGTGATCATGGCCCTGCATTTTTAATTAACCCGGCTGCCGATCAAAAAAAAGTAATTGTAGATTGGAATTACAATGCATGGGGTAATAAATATCCGCCTTACGATTTAGATGATGTGATCCCTACTTTAATTGGAAAACACTTTGATATACCGGTTTACCATCCAGGTATTATTATGGAAGGGGGCTCTGTTGAATTTAATGGTAGCGGTACTATATTAACGAGCACCAGTTGCCTTTTAAACCCTAACAGAAATAGCCATTTAAATAGAGATCAAATTGAAAATTATTTGTTTGACTATTATGGTGCCAATCAAGTGTTGTGGGTAGAAGAAGGGATTGTTGGCGACGACACCGATGGTCATATCGATGATACCATCAGATTTGTAAATGAAGACACGGTATTAACGGTGGTTGAATCAAATAGACAAGACGAAAACTACACGATCCTTCAAGATAATTTAGCACAGCTTAAAAAAATGCGTTTATTAAATGGAAAACAATTAAACATTGTTGAACTTCCTATGCCAGACGCAGTTATTTATGAAGACCAGCGTTTACCAGCTTCTTACGCTAATTATTATATCTCAAATAAATATGTAATTGTGCCAACCTTTAGATCCGCTATGGATGATAAGGCACTTACCATTATTGCAGAAGCATATTCAAATAGGGAAGTGGTAGGTATTGATTCTACCGATATAATATGGGGGTTAGGCAGTTTTCATTGCTTGTCTCAACAAGAACCCTTAGTTTAATCATCAAAATATATCAGATGAAAAAATCAATTTTTGTTGGCATTGTGGCATTATTAAGTTTGCCATTTATTTTTACGGCTTGTTTTAGAAATCCATATAAGGCAACCAATAAAAAGCATGCCCATCAAATTGATTCGCTCACAGATATTGCTGAACTTCCAAACAATGGTGGCATATTTTCCGACTCAGTAAAACAGCCGCCTTACTGGGTGGGTACCACCAATTTTGGATTACGTAAACCTAATTTTGTAATCATTCATCATACGGCACAAAATTCTTGTGAAGAAACACTCAAAACATTTACCATACCTCGTACAGCCGTTAGTGCCCATTATGTAATTTGTAAAGATGGTACGATTCATCAAATGCTTAACGATTATATGCGTGCGCAACATGCTGGCATTAGTAAATGGGGTAATTTAATTGATATCAATTCATCATCTATTGGGATTGAACTTGACAACAACGGATATGAACCTTTTGATAGTTTACAAATCAATAGTTTGCTGGTATTACTTAACAGACTCAAACAAAAATATACCATCCCAACTGCTAACTTTATAGGACACGGCGATATTGCGCCGACCAGAAAAAACGATCCTAACTATAGATTTCCTTGGAAACTATTATCGACTCGTGGTTATGGTCTTTGGTTTGACAATAATTTAGCCCCTGCTCCAAGTAATTTTAACCCCTACATTGCCCTTCGCATTATTGGATACGATTTAAAAGACACAACAGCTGCTATCAGGTCTTTTAAAAGACATTTTTTACAGGATACCACAAAACGATTAAACGCCATTGATACCCTGGTTCTATCCAATTTACAGCGTAAATATTTTTAAAAAATATAGCCCTAAATTATAAATCCTAACAATTGTTAGCTTATTTTTGTCCCACAAAATAGCTTCTATGGATTTTAATTTAACCGAAGAGCAGCTGATGATTCAAGCTGCAGCACGTGATTTCGCAAAAAATAGTTGTTTACCAGGTGTTATTGAAAGGGATGAAAAACAATCATTTCCAAAAGAGCAAATAATGCAGTTAGCAGAACTTGGCTTTATGGGTATGATGGTGAGTCCTAACTATGGAGGTGCAGGTATGGACACCATTAGCTATGTGCTTGCTATGGAAGAAATTAGTAAGATAGACGCCAGCGTTAGCGTGTGTATGAGTGTTAATAATAGTCTTGTATGCTGGGGTCTAGAAACATTTGGAACAGAAGCTCAAAAACAAAAATATTTAACCCCACTTGCAAAAGGTATCAAAGACAATGACCTTTACATTGGAGCCTTTTTATTAAGTGAGCCTGAAGCTGGTAGTGATGCTACTAGTCAGCAAACCACAGCAGAAGACAAAGGCGATTACTATTTATTAAATGGTACCAAAAACTGGATTACCAATGGTTCTAGTGCCTCTGTGTATTTAGTGATTGCACAAACCGATCCTGCAAAAGGAAGCAAAGGCATCAATGCATTTATCGTAGAAAAAAACAGCCCTGGCGTTACCGTTGGCGCGAAAGAAAATAAATTAGGTATCAGGGGTAGTGATACGCACTCCATCATGTTTAACGATGTTAAAGTACCCAAAGAAAATAGAATTGGTGAAGATGGATTTGGTTTTAAGTTTGCCATGAAAACACTTGCTGGTGGACGTATTGGTATTGCCGCACAAGCACTTGGTATTGCAAGTGGCGCTTACGAATTAGCACTAGGCTATAGCAAACAGCGTAAAGCATTTGGCAAAGAAATCATGCACCACCAAGCCATTCAGTTTAAACTCGCCGATATGGTTACAAAAGTGGAAGCAGCTAGACTTCTATGTTTTAAAGCGGCTGCAGATAAAGATGAACATAAGGATTATGGATTCTCTTCTTCGATGGCTAAGGTATATGCCAGTGAAGCAGCTATGTGGATTTCAACAGAAGCGGTTCAAGTGCACGGTGGCTATGGTTTTGTTAAAGAATACCATGTAGAGCGCCTGATGCGAGATGCAAAAATTACTCAGATTTATGAGGGCACTTCAGAAATCCAAAGAATTGTAATTAGCCGTCATATTTTGACAAACTAATTATTTTTTAGGATTCCATTTCTAATACTTTTTCAAAAACAGTTTCATACTCGGTATTGAGTGTGGCTAGTTTTTGTTGTACCGTTTTATATTCGGTTTCAAGTGCCGTAAATTTTGCTGGATTGGTGTAGGTGTCTGGGTTACCAAGTTCCTGTTCAATTTTTTCTTTTTGTACTTTGGTGTTATTGATATCCAGTTCTAGTGTTTGCAATCTCTTTTTTTGCTTTTGTAATTCCTTTTGAAAATCTTTATCAATAGCTGTGTTTGGCGCTGGTGCTTTTACTTCGGGAGTATTAACTTTTGGCGCAGGGGCAGGGGTAGGAGCAGAAGCCGTAGTGCCTGATCCTTTATTTTCTTTTTGCTTTGCGGCCATGCGTTCATTCCATTCTACCCACTCGGCATAAGTACCTTTAAATTCTTTAATTTGATGATCAACAATTTCCCAAATTTTATTGGCCGTTTGAGAAATAAAATAACGGTCGTGACTAATTAAAATATAACTGCCTTCGTACTTATTAAGGGCACCCGCGAGTAGCTCTACAGAGTGCATATCAAGGTGGTTGGTAGGTTCATCGAGTAGTAAAAAGTTGGCCTTGCTTACCATTGTTTTGGCAAGCGCCACCCTAGCTTTTTCGCCACCACTTAATACTCTAATTTTTTTATCCACGTCATCACCGCTAAATAAAAACGCGCCTAATATACTTCGAAGTTCAACATCTGTTTTTTTACTGCCGCACTGTTGCATTTCTTCTAGTATCGTATGGCTAAGCGTCAGTGCTTCTAGTTGGTGCTGTGCGTAAAAACTTTCTTCGACATTATGTCCCCAAACCCTTTCACCGCTGTACTCCTCGTTACCACCTACAATACGAAGGATGGTTGATTTACCTTTACCATTGGCACCAATGAGCGCAATTTTATCGCCACGTTCAATTTCGGCAGTGGTATTGTTTACAATGGTTAAATCACCAAATTGTTTGGTAATATTTTTTAAATCTACAAGTACTTTCCCGGGTACTTTATCGAGTTGGAAATTAATGCGTAAATCTGGACGCTCCAATTGAACGTCATCAATTTTATCAATTTTATCAAGCCTTTTTTGAATACTCTGTGCCTGTGCCGCTTTACTTGCCTTAGCTTTAAAGCGTTCAATAAATCTTTCTTGCTGACGAATATAATCTTGCTGATTTTCAAAAGCTTTTTGTTGCATTTCTATACGCAACGCTTTTTCGGTTTCATAATAATTATAATCACCACTATATATATGTAAAGATTGTTGGTATACTTCTACAATTTTGTTCACCATACGGTTTAAGAAAAACTTATCGTGGCTCACAATCACCACACTGCCTTGGTAATGCAATAAATATTTTTCTAACCACTCAATTGAAGGTAAATCAAGGTGGTTGGTAGGTTCATCCAGTAATAATACATCCGGCTGCTGTAAAATCATTTTAGCAAGTAGCACGCGCATACGCCAACCACCACTAAATTCTTTGTAAGGTCTTTTAATATCTTGACTGCTAAAACCAAGACCATGTAAAACTTCTTCTGCTTTGTGCTGAATATTATAACCATCTAACACATCAAGTTCATGCAGTGCATCGGTATACTTAATAAGGAGGTCATTGTTTTCAGAATCTTTTTCGAGCGCAATACCAAGGGCTTCAATTTCTTTTTCTAGTGCTCTAACACGTTCAAAAGCACCAAGCGCCACTTCAGTGATGGTTTCACTGGTATCAAAACTTAATAAATCTTGGTGTAAATAACCAATGGTGGTATCCCTGCTTTTTTCTACAGTCCCTTTAGATGGGGTGTATTCACCTACCAAAACTTTAAGTAGGGTAGACTTACCAGTTCCATTGTATCCAATAAGGCCAATACGATCTCCGGGTTGAATATGCCATGTAGCGTCTTCTACAATAACCCTTGCGCCAAATTCGAACGTTACATTTTGTAAACCAATAAGCATATTTAGACTGTATTTGTGGCCGCAAAGGTAACCCCAAATTTTATAACCTAAACCTACTTATTGGGTTTGTATTCAATAATAATTTTGGCGTTCTTTTTTTCGTCAGAAGTTAAAAATATCTCCTGCCTTTTTTTACCAATGGTAACTACCATAATAGCGGTATTAGGGGGGATTTCACCTAAGTTTTCAGCCACTAGGATAAGCTCATGGGAAGAAGCTTCTGTTCCGCAATTAAAAGAGTAGGTTAGTGGCTGGTAATTGAGCTTGCCTTTTATAATAACTTGCTCGTTATTATGGAACAAACTAACAGTGTCATTATCAATGGTACCATTATCAAAAAGTTCTACTTTAACGGCTGGATCGGAACTAATGATACGTTTAATTAAAAAGTTTTCTCTATTCACCAATACCTTAGGAGGAGATACGGAATTGGTTGGTTTTTCAACATTGTTTGGCGTCGTTTTTGCATTCGATTTTATTTTCTCCGAATCTGTATCTTTTACTTTTTTTACATTATCTGAAGCGATAGTAGAAAGCTTGGGCGTTGGCTTTTTTTGCACAATGGGCGCCTGCTGTTTTGGTGTCGCTAAAAAATCTTCTAATTCAAAATCACTCTTTGAAACACGCTCCAGATAAACCTTTCCACTTCCACAATCTTTTTTGCTTTTTGCATTGGTAGATATAAATGTACCTTGCAACACTTCTAATTTTCCAATTTTAACATAGTCGAGATAGCAGGTCATTAAACAAGGTTCGCTATTACTTGCAATTTTGAGTTCTACTAGTTTCAGTTCCTTTAAAATAAGGTTTTTGCTACTAGCCGTATATATTCCCTGCATTTTAGATTTTCCGTAAAAAACGGTTGATTTATAAGAATAAGTTACTCCCTTAACACTATTATCAGATTGCTGGTCTATTTGAATCTCATATTTATACATTTCTTCCCCAATATCATCTCTAAAAATACCAGCCGCAGCACTAAAATAACCACGCCATATCCCTGTTAGCTGTTGAGCCTGTAGGGAACTTGTAAGAAACAGTAAAGAAATTAGGGTAAAAGTCAATCTCATTGGCGCAAATGTACGATGTTGTAAAAGTATTAAAATCTAAAGAAGCGTTAAATCGAAAAACTCACCGCTTTCCTTTATTTTTGCAACAGTAACCCATTAGTGGTTAAATAGTTAAGTTAGACCTATGATAAATATAAAATTTCCAGATGGAGCCGTAAGGCAATATGAAGCAGGTATTTCTGCTGACGGCATCGCAAAATCGATTAGTGAAGGACTCGCCAGAAAAGTATTGGCTGCGCATGTAAATGGAGAAGTGTGGGATAGTAACAGACCCATTACTTCCGATGCTTCTTTACAATTATTAACATGGGATGACGATGCTGGTAAAAATACATTTTGGCACTCATCAGCGCACTTAATGGCAGAGGCCGTTGAAGCTTTATATCCTGGCGTGAAATTTTGGGTAGGGCCTGCACTTGACAAAGGATTTTATTATGATATCGATTTAGGCGATCGCAGTCTTACAGAAGATGATTTAATTGCTATCGAAAGAAAAATGAATGAGCTTGCAAAACAAGCCAACACATTTAATAGAAAAGAGATTTCAAAAGCGGATGCCATCGCATATTTTACAGAGCGCAATGATCCGTATAAATTAGATTTATTAGAAGGACTACAAGATGGCAATATCACACTCTACTCGCAAGGTAATTTTACCGACTTATGTAGAGGGCCACATATCCCAAATACGGGTGCTATTAAAGCCATCAAACTCACCAATATTGCAGGTGCGTATTGGAAGGGTAACGAAAAGAATAAAATGCTAACACGCTTGTATGGCGTGACTTTCCCGAATCAAAAGGAATTAGATGCATATTTATTAATGCTAGAAGAAGCAAAAAAAAGAGACCACCGAAAATTAGGTAAAGAGCTAGGCATTTTTACCATGGATGATGATGTTGGTCAGGGTCTTCCTTTGTGGTTACCAAATGGCACCATCATTATTGAGGAATTAGAAAAATTAGCAAAAGAAACAGAAGAAGTTGCAGGCTATAAGCGCGTAGTTACACCGCATATTGCCAAAGAAAGTATGTACCTCACTAGTGGGCACTTACCATACTATGCAGATAGTATGTTTCCTCCAATGGAACTTGATGGTACCAAGTATTATTTGAAAGCAATGAACTGTCCGCATCACCATAAAATATTTGATGCAGAACCAAAAAGTTACAAAGACTTACCATACCGTATTGCAGAATATGGAACTTGTTACAGATACGAACAAAGTGGTGAATTATTTGGCCTAATGCGTGTACGTTGCTTACACATGAATGATGCGCATATCTATTGTAACAAAGAACAATTTGCCGCAGAATTTAGAGCTGTAAATGACATGTATACCAAGTACTTTAAAATATTTGGTATTGACAAATACGTGATGCGTTTGAGCTTACACGATCCTGCTAAACTAGGCGCTAAATATGTAAATGAACCTGAATTGTGGAAGGAAACGGAAGCCATGGTACGTCAGGTGCTCATTGAATCAGAGATTCCTTACATCGAGGTTCAGGACGAAGCTGCGTTTTATGGCCCTAAAATTGACGTTCAAATTTGGAGTGCAATAGGTCGAGAATTTACCCTTGCCACCAATCAAGTAGACTTTAATTCAGGCAATAAATTCAAATTAAGCTACGTCAACCAAAACAATCAGCCCGAAGTTCCACTGATTATTCACCGAGCACCACTAGGTACCCACGAACGATTTATTGGATTCTTGCTCGAACACTATGCGGGTAAATTCCCGGTTTGGTTGGCACCTTTACAGGTTAAAATCTTACCTATCTCCGATAAGTTTATGGAGTTTGCCGAAGGCGTTAAAATACAGCTAAAAGCAGCAGGCGTAAGGGTTGAGATAGATGACAGGTCTGAAAAAATTGGTAAAAAAATTAGAGATACCGAGCTTCAACGCGTTCCATACATGCTCGTTGTAGGGGAGAAAGAAACCCTCGAAAACAAGCTATCTGTGCGTAGACAAGGCAAGGGAGATTTAGGCATGCAAGACACGCAGGTATTTATCGATGCAATTATTCAGGAAATTCATGAACGTAAATCCGGCGAATAGCCTAAATAGCTTTATCTTTATCCTTCAAAATATTACTAACAAAACAAGTTTTAATGGCATTACCACCAAGAGGCGGCGGAAGATTTAACCCAAGGTTCCAAAGACAACAAGAACCAGAACACCGAATTAACGACAGAATTAGAGTACCTCAGGTACGTTTAGTAGGCGACAACGTAGAAGTTGGTGTTTATTCTACACAGGAAGCGCTTAAAATTGCTCAAGAACAAGAATTAGACCTCGTTGAAATTTCTCCAACCGCTGATCCTCCCGTTTGTAAGGTAATAGATTATAAAAAATTCTTATACGAGAAAAAGCGTAAGGAGAAGGAAATGAAAGCCAACTCCAAACAGTCTGAAATCAAAGAAATTAGGTTTACGCCAAGTACCGACGATCATGACTTTGACTTTAAGGCTAAACATGCCGAAAAGTTCTTAAAAGATGGTAATAAGGTTAAAGCCTATGTTCAATTTAAGGGTAGAGCTATCATGTTCCAGGACAGAGGCCAATTACTACTCCTTAAGTTTGCTGAGCGTCTAGCAGAAGCTGGTACACTCGAAAGTATGCCTAAACTAGAAGGTAAGCGTATGTTTGCCATTTTTACCCCTAAAACAGGTAAAAAGAAATAGTTGCTCAAATAGGAGATTATCCATAATTTTGCATCCCAATTTCCCAAATGGCTCAACAAGTGTCTCGCCTGTGCAAGACCGCCAGTAGGGTGTAATCTTTAATTAGATTATTAACATGCCAAAGGTAAAAACAAACTCAAGCGCGAAAAAGCGTTTCAAAGTCACTGGTAGTGGTGAAGTAACTTTCCAAAAGCCATTTAAAAGGCACATTTTAACCAAAAAATCAAAAAAGCGTAAAAGAGCCCTAAACAAAAAAGGTTTAGTTGGATCTACAAACAAAGACTTCGTTCTTCGTTTATTACGTCTTAAAGGTTAATTCCGGTTAATTTTTAGAAGTAACATTCACAAACAACATTATCAAACAGCAAATACCAATTAGGTAGGCGCTTTCAAACAAATTAATATGCCACGTTCAAAAAATGCAGTAGCATCTAGAGCTAGGAGAAAAAGAATTCTTAAGCAAGCAAAAGGCTTTTATGGTAAACGTAAAAACGTTTATACAGTAGCCAAAAATATCGTTGAAAAAGGTTTAACCTATGCTTATGTAGGTCGTAAACTTAAGAAGCGTGAATATCGTCAATTATGGATTGCACGTATCAACGCAGCGGTTAGACAAGAAGGACTTACTTACAGCCAATTTATCAATAAATTAAGCACTAAGGGTATCGAACTTAACCGTAAAGTATTAGCAGACCTTGCTATGAACGAGCCAGCTAGCTTTAAGGCTTTAGTTGACCAAGTTAAATAAGGTAGCTTTCTGAAAAAAATAATTAAAAAAACCGAGTAGTATGTATACTGTTCGGTTTTTTTATTCGTTTATAACAATTATTTCAAGTTTGTCGTTCACCCATTTTAAAGCAACAGCGTAAATGAACAATACTTATACCTCGCTCGTAAACCAAACATTCCACTTCCCTCAACCAGGTTTTGAAGTAAATGATAATGGTTACTTACAATTCAATGATTTAGATTTAAAAAAGATTATTGAAAAGCATGGTACTCCTTTAAAGTTAACGTACTTACCAAAAATTGGTATGCAAATTAACAAGGCGAAAGATATGTTTAAGGCGGCTTTTAAAAAGCACAAATACGAAGGTGAATATTTTTATTGCTACTGTACCAAAAGTTCTCACTTCTCATTTGTAGTTGAAGAAGCATTAAAGCATAATATTCATTTAGAAACGTCTTATGCTTACGACATCGAAATTATCAATAGACTGTATCAGCGTAGAAAAATCAATAAAGACACGTACATTATTTGTAATGGCTATAAACAAAAGTCGTACACGTCTCGTATTACTAAATTAATAAATTCTGGTTTTAAAAATGTTATCCCTATACTAGATAACAAAGAGGAACTCATGGCCTATAAACGTGGTGCCAAGCAACCTTTTAGGGTAGGTATTAGAGTAGCCGCAGAAGAGGAGCCTAACTTTCCTTTTTATACTTCAAGACTGGGAATACGTGCAAAAGATATTTTAGAATTTTATGTTGATGACATAGAAGGTTTTGAAGATAAGTTTCAATTAAAAATGTTACATATCTTTTTAAACAAGGGTATTAAAGATGATATTTATTATTGGTCTGAATTAAATAAAATCATTAACCTTTATTGCCAATTAAAAAAGATTTGTCCTGAGTTAGACTCTATAAATATTGGTGGTGGATTTCCTATCAAACACTCACTAGGTTTCGAATATGACTATCAATTCATCATCAATGAAATTGTGAGTAATATTAAAAAGGCTTGTAAAAAAGCCAAAGTACCGATGCCAAATATTTACACCGAATTTGGTAGCTATACTGTAGGTGAAAGCATGGCGCATATATATAGCGTTTTAGCAGAAAAAAATCAAAACGATAGAGAGTGCTGGTATATGATTGATTCTTCTTTCATTACAACGCTTCCAGACACCTGGGGTATTGGAGAAAAGTTTTTAATGCTACCCGTAAATAAATGGGACAATGAATACCACCGTGTTGTACTGGGAGGTATTACTTGCGACAGTCATGATTATTACGATTCCGAAGAACATATCAACGAAGTATTTTTACCAAAACTAAAAACACTAGATCCTAAAGATCAAGAATCTAATAAAGAACCTTTGTATGTAGGATTTTTCCATACCGGTGCTTATCAAGATCAAATTAGTGGATATGGTGGAATCAAGCACTGCTTAATTCCTTCTCCTAAACACGTTATTGTAGAAAGAGATAGAAACGGTAAACTTATAGAATGGGTATATGCGAAAGAGCAGACCGCGCAATCTATGCTTAAAATTTTAGGCTACCTCCGTTAAACGCATCAAAAACAGATCTAATAGTAGGGTAGGTTTGAAGTAAGTACTGAGGTAGGTTTTCTTTAGCAACCCACTCAATCTTTTCAATGTCCTCTTCGGTTTGAGGAATGAGTGTTTCTGTATCCACATCTGTTGCTTTCATGCAATACCAGTGCGTTTCCTTTACTACGTCTTTTTGCAACCATGTATCAAAATAGGCATGTGTGGTCATGCAAATAAATGGCCCTAATTCAAGTGTGTGTAAACCTGTTTCCTCCTGAACTTCCCTTACAGCACAAGCTGGTATGGTTTCTCCAGCATCCAACTTTCCTTTGGGTAAATCCCAAAAGCCTCGCCTAAATATGAGTAAAAATGCCCCCTCTTTGTTTTGTACAAGTCCTCCGGCTGCTGTAATGATAGGTTGCTCCATTGTGTATCAAATGTCTACTATTTTTTGAATTGTAAGTACAATTTATTCAAAATTGACCCTAATTTTGAAACATGACAAACGAAATAGCCGTTGCAGAAAAGTTACTACAAGTAGCCGCCGTAAAATTAAGCCCAAACGACCCATTTACTTGGGCGAGCGGATGGAAGAGTCCAATCTATTGTGATAATAGAAAAGTCCTTTCTTTCCCGTATGTAAGAGATTTTATTAAAAGTGAAATGTGCAATGTGATATTTGAGAAATTTGGTGAAGCAGAAACATTAGCAGGCGTTGCCACAGCAGGTATTCCATGGGGCGCTATGGCTGCAGATCAATTAAAACTACCTTATATCTATGTAAGACCTAAACCCAAAGAACATGGTTTAGGCAATCAAATAGAAGGTGCTTTTACGCCAGGGCAAAAAGTACTTGTTATTGAAGATTTAATTTCAACAGGCAAAAGTTCGTTACAGGTTGTAGATGTATTAAAAGCAGCAGGCGCAGAGGTAGTAGGAATGGTCGCTATTTTTACATACGACTTTGCGCAGGCATCTGAGGCTTTCGCAGCTGCAAATGTTCCACTCGTGTGCTTAACCAATTATCCTTCTTTAATTTCACTAGCTGTTGAAAAAGGGTATGTAACAAAAGAGCAAGAAAGTATTTTATTAGATTGGAGAAATAGTCCATC
The DNA here is from genome assembly GCA_947459295.1 of Chitinophagaceae bacterium. Classification (GTDB taxonomy): domain Bacteria; phylum Bacteroidota; class Bacteroidia; order Chitinophagales; family Chitinophagaceae; genus Sediminibacterium. Next base: position 4,333 of record CANHCY010000024.1, on the reverse strand, counting down.
TACTTGGACAGGAAAATAGTACCATTAAATATTGTCATGAAAAAAATAATTCTAGCGTTCATCTGCATTTTATCTGTATATGCTGTTGCAGCACAATCTGCAAAATCAGAATGGGTTATTTTAAAGTCCAACAATTTAAAATGTTGGGAATGCAAAGATGTATTGGACAAATACTTGACCAAGGAAAAAGACAATACAGAAGGTGGTATTGTTCAGTGGAAAATTAATTTATTACAAGGTGAAGTGCGCATTCAGTTTTTACCAGATCGAACAAGTGCCGACGAAGTGAGAGCAGCCGTTAACAATGCAGGCTTTGATACCGACAATGAAAAAGCTTTAGACGAAGCGTATAAAAAATTGCCTCCAAGCTGCAAAAGAGCTGCAGAGGGAGGTGGGCCTCAGTTACGGAAGCCTTGCCACATAAAGCCTTATTTATAAACTGATTGCTTGTTTTGATTCGTAAGAAAAAGGAACGTCTAAAAAAACAAATCCCTTACCAATCTTTGTTTTCCCTTTTACTTTAATGAGCACTTCTTTATTCATAAATAATGAGAATGCATTTTTAAAAACGCCTCCCATTGAAACGCGCATTTGAGAGGGGAGTTCAAAATTTTGTTTTTTAGGTATATGCATTAAGGTATCAAGCGTGTATTTACCTAAAAAACGATTATCGATATATACCTCACAGTCTACTTGTTTTAAATCTAATCTAAAATTATTAGGATTATAACAGACTAAGTTTAATGATAAATCAACATATTCAAACCCAACATTTTTCACTTTTACATTATTCAGCCCTTTGTATTCGAACCCTTTTGGCTTAGAACAACTTAATAAAACAAGTAGGAGCAAACAATAAAATAGATAATTTCGTTTCAATTGAATTATTTTGCACAAAGATAATTGCATAGCTGAAGGGAACTAATTATTCCTGTTAAAATTAATTGATGCTACCATTACGAATTGAATCTCAGTACTTTGGATCGGTACAGTATATGAAACAGATTGCACGCGCAAATACCACTGTTATTGATGTACATGAACCTTTCAAAAAAATGAGTTACCGAAATAGAACAACCATTGTATCAGCGCAAGGGCCCCTTTTACTAACGGTACCCATTCAAAATGGTAGAGACCAAAAATTACCTATAAATGAGGTTAGAATATGCTACGGTGAAAACTGGCCCAGTAAACATATTAAGGCTTTAACTTCTTGCTATAAAAGATCTCCCTTTTTTGAATACTACGAAGAAGGAGTTTGCACACTCATAAAAAAGGAGCACAAGTTTCTAATTGACCTAAATATGAGTACTATAAGTTGGTTATGTAAAGTACTAAAAACACAATTTAACATATCAAAAACAACAGAATCCATCCCTTATTTAGATCCAAACTTTAAAGAGGGTAGAGATGCTGCTAATGATAGAAACCTGAGTCAAAATATTGCAAATCAGGTATATCCACAGGTTTTTTCTGATAAAATTGAATTCATCCCAAATGCCAGTATACTAGACCTTCTGTTTTGCATGGGCCCATCAGCAAATATTTATTTGAAAGACAACGCTTTATAGTGTTTTTGCATCTTAATATTTTGTAAATTTATTCTTCAAAAATTAAACCTTATAAAGGGGTAAGTGTCTAAGTGCAATATTATGAATTGTCGTTTATTCAAATTGTTTTTTATTTTAATATGTATACTTTCTTTTGGACGGGTATATGCACAAGACTATTCTAATAAGGGAACTGATTTTTGGGTGGGTTATGGTTATCACGTAAGTATGTTTAACAACAATACTACAGGTGGCTCACAAGAAATGGTCTTGTATTTAACATCAGATAAAAATGCAAAAGTTACTGTAGAGATTCCAGCTGTAGGGTATTCGATTACGTATAATATCATTGCAAACCAAACTACAATTTCAAACCCGTTACCTAAATCAGGTGCGCAAGACGCTCGAATTAATTCAACCGGACTTTTAAAAAGAGGTATTCATATTACTTCCGATGTACCTATTGTTGCTTATGCACATATTTTCAATGCAAGTATTTCAGGTGCTACATTACTTTTTCCAACAAACACCCTTGGTAAAGAATATTATTCTGTAAACTACACGCAATTATCAAATGAAAACAATAATTCAAACTCCTTCTTTTTTGTTGTAGCTACAGAAGATAATACGACAATTGAGATTACACCTTCTGCGGCCAATGTTAATGGCTTAGCACCAGGTGTTGCTACTACAATACCTATCACTTTAAATCAAGGAGATGTATATAGTGTATTTGGAACTGTATCAGGAACAAGAGGAACAGATTTGACGGGGTCGAAAATTAGATCTATTAGTACTGCAGGATCTGTTGGTTGTAAAAAAATTGCAGTTTATTCTGGTGCAGGAAAAATTAGCATAGGTGGAACTGGAACAGGAAGCGCAGACAATATTTTTTCACAATCACTACCAGCAGTTGCATGGGGTAAAAAATATTTGACGGCACCTACAGGGTCACAACCCAATAACTATTTCCGTGTTTGTGTAACCAATCCAAATACGGTGGTTAAACTAAATGGAACTATAATTCCAAGCACTAGACTTATCAATGGTCTTTATTACGAATTTTTTAATGGAAACTATAATGGTGTCAATGCTACCACAAATCCTGCTAAACCTAATTTAATTGAGGCAGATATTCCAGTATTGGTGGCTCAATATTGTACAACACAAGGTGTAGATGGAAACCCAGGTGGAAATCCTGGAGGTGACCCAGAAATGATTTATTTAAGTCCGGTTGAGCAAACAATTAATGCAGTGACTTTATATTCTGCAAACCGATTCAATATTTTACAGAGTTTTATTAATGTTATTGTAAAAAATGGAGGAGAAAATAGTTTTACCCTAGACGGCGTTTCTCAAACAGCCAATTTCTTAAGCCATCCTGGAGATGCCAACTACAAATATGCCATTTTAAAAGTAAATCCAGGCAATCATAATTTATATTCAGATACCGGCTACAATGCAATTGCGTATGGCTTTGGAAATGCAGAAAGTTATGGATATAATGCGGGTACCAACGTAAAAGACTTTTCTCAAACAGCATCCTTTCAAAATCCATTTGGTCGAATCGATTCGGCTGTTACTTGTGTTAATACCCCCGTTTCATTTTCGGTGCCTTTAAATTTTTCACCTGTTAGTATTAGATGGGATTTTAGTGCAGCAAAAAATATTACACCATCTGCTATCATTGGGCCAATAAGCAATCCAACACCAGATAGTACCATATTTGTTAATGGACAAAATATTAATTATTACAGTCCTAATAGATCTTTCTCCTTTACTGCGTCAAATACAAGTGCAGTAAGAGATACGATCAAGATGTATACGACATCAACAACCCCTGATGGTTGCGGAAGCACGGAGCAAATGGTTTCTATCCCTGTAAAAGTAAATGAAAAGCCAGCCTCTAATTTTACACTTACACATGCAGGGTGCCTGCAAGACTCTGTTTATATTACTGCGCCACCAACAACTGCAGTTCAGTGGTTATGGGATTTAGGTAATGGAACTAAACTTGTCAATTTTACTAATACTATTAATCCCATAAGGTATACTGTTGCCAATAATTATACGATTAAATTAAGGGTCGTATCTGATATTGGTTGCGCATCTGATGATGCAACAGGCACCGTATCAATTACCGATAAACCGATTGCTAATTTTGTTGCTCAAAATATTACTTGTATTAATGCGCCAATAAAATATTCAGATGCTTCTACAATAGGAGTGGGAACTATCACAAAATGGACTTGGAATACTGATAATGGCTCTGGAGCATACACAAATGCTACGAATGCGGATCAATTTGTTACGTATACCAATTTTGGTAATAAAAATGTTCGTTTATTAGTGGAATCCAATACAGGTTGCAAGAGCGACACCTTTAGACTTGCGAATCCAGTATTTGTTCATACACCACCAAAACCTGGTTTTATCATTCCTGAAGTTTGCTTAAATGATGCAAATGCTATTTTTACAGATAGTACTTCTTCTGCGGATGGTGCTACTAATTTTTCGTATCAGTGGAATTTTAATGCAGGGAGTCCTGTTGTTACACCTGGGCCTACCTATACACCAGCGCAGTTAACGGCTAAAAATCCTGGGGTAAAATACAATAAGTCGGCAGTGTATAGTGTGTCATTAAAAGTAACGTCTTTTGGTTGTGTCGATTCATTAACGAGTAATTTTACCGTTAATGGTGCCAACCCTACACCCGATTTTGAAATCCTAGCACCTACCAAACTTTGTAGCAATGATTCGGTGCGGATTAAAAATTTATCGGT
>CANHCY010000023.1 GCA_947459295.1 Chitinophagaceae bacterium | reverse complement strand
TATTGACCTCAATAAAACAGTAGATCACTTACAAGAAGCTGCTGCCGCTGTTAAGCAAATTGCAAAGAGTGGTAAGAAGATCATGTTTGTTGCTACTAAAAAGCAGGCAAAAGAAATCGTGAGCGAATGTGCGAAGCGTGTAAACATGCCTTATGCAACTGAGCGTTGGTTAGGTGGTATGCTTACCAACTTCAACACAGTGCGTAAGAGCGTTAAAAAGATGCAAAGCATTGAAAAAATGTTAGCTGACGGAAGCGCAGAAAGCTTAACTAAAAAAGAGCGTCTTACTTTAAGTCGTGATAAAGAAAAAATGGAAAAAGTATTAGGTGGTATCGCGCAATTAGGCCGTTTACCAGCTGCTCTTTTCTTAGTAGATATTGGTGTAGAACATATTGCACTTGCAGAAGCAAAACGTTTAGGCATTACTACTTTTGGTATGGTTGATACCAACTGTGATCCTAACAAAGTTGACTTTGCAGTACCTGCAAATGATGATGCAACAAAATCTATTGCAATCATTACCAACTACATCGTTGCTGCCATCGCAGAAGGTTTAGCAGAGCGTCAAGCATCTAAAGATGATGATGAGTCTGAAGAATCAAACAACGAAAACGAAGCAAAAGCTCGTAGACTAGAAGCAGAAGCGCAAGCTGAAGCTGGTCGCGGCGGTCGCAGAGCACCTGCTAGCGCAGATGGTGCTGCTCCTAAGCGTCGTACCACAACAGGCACACGTCGTCCTGCTGGAAAATAAATGACAACTCAATTGGGCCATCACTTCACTACCTTTTGGTAATGACTTGTGGCCCAATTTTTATAAAGCCTAAAAATTAATTATTATGAGTACTGTAAACATTACAGCCCAAGATATTAACAAGCTCCGTCAGGCAACTGGTGCGGGTATGATGGATTGCCGTAAAGCATTAACAGAATCTGCTGGTGATTTTGAAGCGGCTATTGATTGGTTAAGAAAGCAAGGTCAAAAAGTTGCTGCAAAACGTAGCGACCGTGAAGCAAAAGAAGGTGTGATTATTGCACAAACTTCTGCAGACAACAAAACTGGTTTTGTAATTTGTATTTCTTGTGAAACGGATTTCGTTTCTAAAAATGCAGAGTTCGTTGCATTTGCGCAAAGCATTGCTGATGCTGCTGTTGCAAACAATGTAAAATCTGCAGAAGAATTAAATGAAGTATTGATAGGTGGCGCTAAAGTGTCAGATATGATCAACGATAAATTAGCTTCTATCGGCGAAAAAATTGGTGTTGCTAAATTCGAAAGAGTAGAAGCTACTTATGTAGCATCTTATATCCACGGCGCAAACCGTATGGGAGTATTAGTAGGATTAAATAAAGAAGCAGCAGAAGCTGGTAGAGACGTAGCAATGCAAATTGCAGCGATGAACCCACTTGCTGTTGACGCAAATTCTATACCTGCTGATGTTATTGAAAGAGAGCGTGCTATCATCATCGATACCATGAAAGAAGATCCTAAGATGGCTGGCAAACCAGACGAAATGGTTGCTAAAATTGCAGAAGGTAAGATTAATGCTTTCTTCAAAGAAAATACCCTTTTAGCGCAAGCTTTTGTGAAAGATGGTGGCATCAGCGTTGAGGCTTACTTAAAATCTGCTGGCGACGTTGTTGTTACAGAGTTTAAGCGTGTCGCATTAGGATAAATTGTAGTTTCAAACTGCTTATATAAAGAGGCCCTCACGGGCCTCTTTTTTTTTGGCTCGGTTTTCTTTGGCACTTGACTAAAAATTGAGGTTATTTGCATATATAAATGACCCATTATGCTTCCTAAGTACAAAAGAATTCTACTCAAACTATCTGGTGAGGCCTTATTAGGTGAACAAAAAAATGGCGATCCGTTCAATCCCAAAATCATTGAACAGTATGCACAGGATATTAAAAAAGTAGTTGATTTAGGTGTTCAAGTTGCCATTGTTATTGGCGGGGGTAATATTTATAGGGGCATGAATGAAGCCGATAGTGGTATTGAACGTGCACATGGTGATTATATGGGCATGCTAGCAACGGTAATTAATGCAATGGCGATGCAAGCGATGCTAGAAAAAATTGGTGTGTATACCCGCTTACAAAGTGCGATTAACATGGAGCAGGTAGCAGAACCATATATCCGCCGCAAAGCATTAAGACATTTAGAAAAAGGACGCGTTGTCATATTTGGTGCAGGTACGGGTAACCCTTATTTCACCACCGATACGGCAGGGTCTTTACGTGCGATTGAAATGAAAGCCGATGTAATTTTAAAAGGCACACGCGTAGATGGTGTGTACAGTGCTGATCCTGAAAAAGATCCAACCGCTACTAAATTTGAAACCATTGGTTTTCAGGAATGCATTTCTAAAAACTTAAAAGTAATGGACATGACAGCATTTACGCTGTGCATGGAAAATAAATTACCCATCATTGTTTTTGATATGAATGAGCCCGGTAATTTATTAAAAGTAGTAGAAGGCTTACAAGTGGGAACACTTGTTGGTTAATCAAAGAAAAAATCTGACACATGAAAAAATGGCTCCTTGTATTATTTGTTGTTGCCGCTGTTTCACAAGCAAACGCGCAACAAAAATTAACCCTAGCTGACGCCATTGCGATCTCACTAAAAAATAGCTACGATATAGAACTGGTTAGAAATCAATTAGCCATTAGTAATATCAACAACAATCCGGGTGTTGCTGGAGCCTTACCAACTGTCAATTTAAACGCATCGGATAACGAACAAATTATTTCAATCAATCAAAAGTTTCCTGACGCAAACCGTAATACACAGCGTAATAATGTAGGATCTAATATTTTACAAATGGGAGTTACGGGAACCATGCTACTCTATAATGGTAACCGTGTTGTGACCACACAAAAAAGATTGGCGCAATTAGAACTACTCAATAAAAATGTACTCAATGCGCAACTTCAAAATACAATGGCGCTGGTTAGTGTGCGATATTACGAAGTAGTTCGTCAACAAGAACTTCTAAAAACGATTCAAAAATCAATTGACGTTTTTCAAAAAAGATTGGATTTGTTAGAAGCGCGTAAAGAAGCAGGACTCGCTAATAACGCAGATATTTATCAGGCCAAGCTTGATTTAAATCAGCAAAAACAAGCACTCCAAACACAGTATTTAATTATCAATCAAGGCAAAGCAGACTTATTACAGTCCATGATTCAGTCGCCTGATTCTGTAATTGTTATTGATGATAAAATTGTGATTGATAAAAACTTATTATTAGAAAACATCAAAGGGGCACTGCCTTCTAATCCAGATTATTTAGCAGCAGCCACACAAATCACCATCAATCAACTCATCGAAAAAGAAACGGCTGCACTTCGTATGCCTTCATTAAGGGCTACCACTGGTTTCAATTTAAATAGCAATAAAAGTGCAGCAGGATTTATTTTACTTAACCAAAGTTATGGTCCATTTTTTGGTGTAAACCTTAGTGTGCCTCTTTATAATGGTTCTGTATTTAAACGTCAGGGACAAGTAGCGGCGATCAATACAAGAAGTGCAAAACTCCAACAAGAAAACCTAGCATTAACATTAGAAACAAACGCCGTTAAAACATTTAACGCCTATACCAACGCGCTTACACAATTACAAACAGAAATAGATAACTATGCACTTTCTAGTCAGTTACTTGATTTGGTAATGCAAAGATTTGAACTTTCGGAGGCAACCATTATAGACGTACGTCAGGCACAACAGAGTTTTGAAAATGCGGGCTACCGTTTAGTGAATCTTCAGTACACTGCAAAAATTGCAGAAATAGAACTGAATAGACTTGTGAGCAAGTTGACGTTATAATTTTTTTTATTCTTCGCATATGCATGTTACCTCTAAATTACCGAGTACCGGCATTAGTATTTTTACGGTGATGAGTGAACTTGCTGCAAAGCATGGCGCCGTTAATTTAGGCCAAGGATTTCCCGATTTTGACATGCCTCAAGAACTTGTAGAACTGGTGGCAGCTGCCATGCGAAACGGATATAACCAGTACACCCATTTAAACGGCTATTTGCCCCTCCGAGAGGCCATTACGGGCAAAGTAGCGTCTCTTTATGGCACGCGTATTTCTCCAGATACAGACATTATTGTTACACCAGGCGGCACTTATGCTATTTATACGGCCCTTACCACCATTTTACAAAAAGGCGATGAAGTGATTGTGTTTGAGCCTTGTTATGATAGCTATATTCCAAATATTGAAATCAATGGCGCCATAGCGGTGACCATTCCACTTCAATTTCCAAGCTATTCTATTCCATGGGATTTAGTTCGTGAAAAAATAACGGATCGTACAAAGTGCATCATGATCAATTCGCCACACAATCCAACAGGAACGGTGTTATCAAAAAATGATATTGAACAGTTAAGACAAATAGTAGATGGTACACAAATCATTATTTTAAGTGACGAAGTGTACGAGCATTTAGTATATGATGGCGTGGAGCACCAAAGCATACTTCGTTACCCCGATTTATTAGCGCGTAGTTTTGTATGTTTTTCTTTTGGTAAAACATATCATGCTACTGGATGGAAATTAGGATATTGTATTGGTGATACAGGATTAATGGAAGCGTACCGGAAAGTGCATCAGTTTAACGCCTTTTGTGTAGATACGCCAAAGCAAGTAGCGCTGGCGGCATATATGGAAAATAAAGATGCCTATTTGCAACTCGGCACACAAATGCAATTGAAGCGTGATTATTTTCGAAATCTTATGAAAGCCACACCACTACAGTGTTTGCCATCTAATGGTAGTTATTTCGAGTGCTATAGTTACGCAAATATTTCAGACGCAGCAGATACTGATTTTGCAATGAAGCTCATTGAGGAATATGGGGTTGCTACCATACCCGTATCGGCGTTTTATAAAAACAAAACAGACAATAAAGTGATCCGTTTTTGTTTTGCAAAAAAAGAAGAAACCCTGCACCGTGCACTTGAAAAATTAGCGACGCTCAAATAATGACTCGCTCAAATAATTAGCGTCGCTCAAATAATCTTTTAAATAAAACTGCGCCACAATTAATTACCCAATCGCGTTATTGATATCCGCTATCAAATCTTCAATATCTTCTACACCTACACTCAGTCTAATTAAACTATCGGAAAGGCCGTTTTTAATACGCTCTTCTCTTGGAATAGAAGCGTGCGTCATGGAAGCTGGATGATTGATGAGTGATTCTACGCCGCCTAAACTTTCGGCGAGTGCAAAAACTTTAGTACTAGAAAGTACTCTAATCGCATTTTCCACGCTATCATCTTTTAACGTAAAGCTCATCATGCCGCCAAAACCACGCATTTGTTTTTTGGCCACTGTATAACCAGGATGGTCTTCAAACCCGCACCAGTAAACGCGCTCAACCTTTGGATGCTGCTTTAAAAAGGCAGCCATAGCAGCCCCGTTTTCGCAGTGACGCTGCATACGCAGGTGTAAGGTTTTAATACCTCTCAATACTAAAAAACAATCCATTGGGCCCGGTACGGCGCCTCTACTTTTTTGAATAAAATATAATTTTTCACGAAGCGCTGCATCATTCATAACAAGGCAACCTTGTATCACATCACTATGTCCACCTAAATATTTGGTAGCTGAGTGCATCACAATATCGGCACCTAGGTCTAGTGGATTTTGTAAATACGGTGAAGCAAAAGTATTGTCTACACAAAGTAAAATGTTGTGTTTTTTTGCAATGCTTGCAACCGCAGCAATATCCGTAATATTCATGAGTGGATTGGTTGGTGTTTCAATCCACAATAATTTTGTTTTGCTAGAAACAGCTTTTTCTATTTGAGCGGCATCAGTGGTATCTACATAGGTAAACACAATATTATATTTTGCAAATATTTTAGTAAAAAGTCTGTACGTACCACCATACATATCATTTGCTGCAATCACTTCGTCGCCTGGTTCTAATAGTGTAATAACAGCGTCTGTTGCAGCGACACCACTACTAAATGCGAGTCCAAATTTTCCATTTTCAATTTCTGCAAAAGCGGTCTCAAGGGCTGCCCTGGTTGGGTTTTGGCTACGCGCATACTCATAACCTTTGTTCACACCTGGTGCTTCTTGCACATAGGTAGATGTTTGATAAATCGGCGTCATGATAGCGCCAGTAGATGGATCAGGCTCTGTGCCCGCGTGTATATATTTAGTAGCTAATTTCATAAGTGTATATTTAAAATTCTATTTCTTTTTGTTTGAAACGGGTTCTTTAGAAAATGAAATGGGTAACATCACTTTAACTTGATCCCACATAATAATGAGTCCTGCACCTAAATTCGTTTCTTCAAAATATAAAGTGAATGCATCGGTACTATCCAAAGTTTTTGTTACAGGTACTTGCACGCGTAAAAAATCTTTTTTAGCATTGTAACTGAAATTACCCCAACTAAAATTATCGGTATTTAAGATAAGGGTCCAATTGTTTTCACTTGGAATACCGTAAAGGGTATAGCGCCCTTTGGGTACTAATTTTCCAGCAATTTTTACGGGCACAAAAAATTCAATTTCCGTGGCTTCGTTGGCACCTAATCGCCAAATCGTATTGTACTGTACAATGTCTCCAAATAACGGGCGTCCATTTTTTTGCGGCCTTCCATAAATGACCCTAGCAAAAGGTTCACCGCTGGCTTTTCCACTAAGCTTAAGCATGGGAAAGTTGGTTGGCCAATAGCTCATGTCCATGGGGGATTTGTCCAAATCGGAGGGTTTTTGTTGCGCGCTCACTAATGTGCTCGCCACAAGCGCAAGGGCTAAAAAAAGAGGTCTCATGGTTCAAATTTCAACAAAGAAAACCGGTTAAAAAAATTACTTTTGCCCTCACAAATTAAATACCATGACAAAAGGCCCTGTTTCCCAGTTTATTGAGCACCATTACCGCCATTTTAATGCGGCTGCATTAGTGGATGCTGCAAAAGGTTATGAAACCCATTTATTAGAAGGTGGAAAAATGCTCGTGAGTTTAGCGGGTGCCATGAGTACTGCCGAATTAGGTATTAGCCTAGCCGAAATGATTCGCCAAGACAAAATTGCGATCATTAGCTGTACGGGAGCTAATCTAGAAGAAGACGTGATGAACTTAGTAGCGCATAGCCATTACAAGCGTGTGCCTAATTATAGAGATTTAACACCACAAGACGAATGGGATTTATTGGAAAACCATTACAACCGTGTTACCGATACTTGTATTCCTGAAGAGGAAGCATTTAGACGTTTGCAAAAACACATTGTAAAGTTTTGGAAAGATGCTGAAGCAAAAGGCGAGCGTTATTTTCCGCACGAATTTTTATACCAAGTAATCCTTAGTGGAGAGTTAGAGCAGTATTATGAAATTGATCCAAAAAATAGTTGGATGGTAGCTGCTGCTCAAAAAAATATTCCGATTGTTGTTCCAGGATGGGAAGACAGTACTACCGGAAATATTTTTGCTTCTTATGTAATCAAAAATGAATTAAAGGCAAGCACGGTAAAAAATGGTATCGAATATATGATCATGCTTACTGAGTGGTACCGCGCTAACAGCGGCGGAAAGGGTGTAGGCTTTTTCCAAATTGGTGGTGGTATTGCAGGTGATTTCCCAATTTGCGTAGTCCCAATGATGTACCAAGATTTAGAATGGCATGACGTTCCTTTTTGGAGTTATTTCTGTCAAATTAGTGACTCTACAACCTCTTACGGATCTTACTCTGGCGCGGTTCCTAACGAAAAAATTACCTGGGGTAAATTAGATATTCATACGCCTAAATTTATAGTAGAAAGTGATGCAACTATTGTGGCGCCACTTATTTTCGCTTACATTTTAGGGCAGTAGTAGCTCAATAAATAATTCAAATAAAAAAGCCCTCCGATATTTCAGAGGGCTTTTTTGTTGCAGGTATCTTCTTGCAGTTTATCTCGCTGGCATTGTTAAAGGAATATCTCTTTTTAACATCTCATCTCTATTTGCGATTTCGCAAGCAGTGTAGTATACCATTAAGGTTCTTTTTTGCATCAATTCGAAATTAATTTTATCTACCGTATCTGTAGGTTTGTGGTAGTCTGCTTGAAGCATACCATCATAGAAGAATAAAATAGGTACACCCATTTTAGCAAAATTATAATGATCGCTGCGGTAGTAAATTCTATTTTTATCGTTAGGGTCATCAAACTTATAATCAAGTACTAAGTTTGCCGATTTTTTATTCGCACCCTCATTGATGGTTTGTAATTCAGAACTTAATTTATCATGACCAATTACATAAATATAATTTAATGTATCAGCAGTCATTCGCTCTGTATCTACACGACCAATCATATCGGTATTTAAATCTGCAGTTGTTTTATCCATTGGATAAATAGGATGATCAGAATAATATTCAGAACCCCAAAGGCCTTTTTCCTCACCACTTACAGCCATAAATACAACTGTTCTGCGTGGATACTTTCCTTTTTTAGCTGCAGCTGCAAAAGCTTCTGCCATTTGCATGACACCAACAGTACCAGAGCCATCATCATCGGCACCATAGTATATCACGTCCCCTCTTTTACCTAGGTGATCGTAGTGGCCTGTTAAAAATAAATACTCGTCTTTTTTATCGGTACCTGGAATGACACCAATCACGTTACTGCTTTCTAAGTTTTCGGTAGTTTTAGTGGCAACAATTTGTACCCCAGCATTGTAACCACCTTTGGTAGCCGCAGCAATATCAGTTAAACTTAAAGTGGTTGTATTGCCTAGTAATGAACTGGCAACAGCTGCAGAAATATTCACCATCAAAAATCCTGGTGCGTTATTTTTTTTCAGGTACATACCACCTTTAACTTGCGAAGCCATTTTTTTAGGAAAATCGGCAGATACAAAAAGAAGTCCAATCGCACCTTTAGAAGTTGCTACACGCATTTTTGCATTAGGAGATGCTGGGTTCGCAGCAAATGCACGACTACCACCAACACCCATGGTTGGAATACCGGCACTTGAACCTTCAACGACTACCACCACTTTTCCTTTTACATCAAGGTTTGCATAATCATTGATTCCTTTAGCAGAATCTACAATACCATAACCTGCAAATACAATGCTGCTGAAATTAAAATTACCGCTAGCAATGGTTTGCATAGAAAAATTAAAATCTTTATCCCAGTCCATGTTCTTACCATTCACTACTAATTTTTTGTCAGTAAGTGCGTCTTGATATACTGGATATAATTGTTGGTAGCTATCTCCATTACCTGGTTGTAAGCCCATTCTTTTAAATTCACTTTCGATATAAGCAGCTGCACGCTTTTGTCCGGGAGTTGCTGTTTCACGACCTTCCATTTCGGCACCTGCCAAAATAGTAAGTTTGTCTTTTAGACCATTAACTGTAATTACTTTTCCAAATTTTGTGAGATCATCCGCTTTTTGCGCAATCGCAAGCGTACTCATCAAAGGAAAAAAGATCCAGATCAATTTTTTCATAAGAGGATTTTATTTATTGAATTAAGAACATGAAATTTTTCCAACACGACCCGCATGTCTACCGCCTTCAAAAGCAGTTTCCATAAATACTTCAATCATTTGTTCGGCAAGTGCTAATGCAACAAATCTTGCAGGGATACAAATAATATTGGCGTCATTGTGTTGTCTTGTAAGCGCTGCTACATCTGTTTGCCAGCATAGTGCCGCTCTAATAGATTGATGCTTATTGGCGGTCATCGCAACACCATTCGCGCTTCCACAAATTAAGATACCAAAGGTACTTTCACCGCTCGCTACGCTCGCTGCCGTTGGATGCGCATAGTCGGGATAGTCTACAGAATCTAAAGATGGGGTACCAAAATCTTTAACCTGATAACCTTTGTGCACCAACCATTTTTTGATGGCTTCTTTGTATTCGAAACCAGCATGGTCAGATCCAATGGCAATAGGTTTAGAAGCGTCGAAAACAAAACTCATAATGTAAGATATTTAACTAGCATGAAAGATAGTCCATTAACTCCACTCTTCTTCCTCTTCTTTAATTCTTTGCTTGCTTACTTTAGCAGACACTAAAATACTTAGTTCGTACAGGGTAAACAAAGGAATGAAAACAATAAGCTGGCTCATCCAATCGGGGCTTGGTGTAATGATAGCAGCGGCTAGCAAGATAACCACAACAGCATATTTTCTTATTTTTCTTAAATAAACCGGGGTGATTAAACCAATTTTTGTGAGTATATAAGCGAGTACGGGAAGCTCAAAAGCGATCCCGCAACCAAGTATCAAATTGGTTAAATTGTCTAAATAATCGGTGAGCGTTGGTCTTGTTTCTAGAACGCCCTTTGTACCAAGTGTAAAGCTTCCTAAAAAGTTAAAGGTAAATGGCCCCAATAAAAAATAACCAAAAGCAGCACCTGTAAAAAAGAAAAACGAAACCCAGAAAATAATAAAACGGGTATTAGACAATTCTTTGTCTTTGAGTGCAGGCTTAATAAAGCGCCAAAATTCCCAAAAGATATACGGGAAGGAAATAAGTATACCGCCAATAAGCGCCAGCGAAATGCTGCTCAAAAACTGACCACCAAAAGTGGTTGTTTGCATGTTAATGTTAACCGGAGGCATACAAAGCGCGTCACCCATATGCGCCCAATGGCTAAAATCACAAAGTAAACGGTAGCTAATAAAGTCTGGATTGATAGGGCCGGTAATTATATTATCAAAAACCCAATCTCTGTATATGAATATGATGGCCGCCATCACCAAAATAGCAATCACAGACCTAATAATATGCTGACGCAGTTCTTCGAGGTGGTCAATAAAAGTCATTTCAGCCTTCTCTTCGCCTCTATTTCTGTTGAATAATGCCATTTGCGGGACCTTTTGGGAGGCTAAAGTTAGGGTTTCTAGCGCAAGATTTTAAGTTTTACCATCTCAATTCTTGTGTCACTTACCGTCAAAACATCAATTTGGTAGTGGTCGACAATAATGGTTTCTTTTTGCTTGGGAATGGCTTCGTGTTTATTGATGATATAGCCACTTAGGGTTTCAGATTCATTTTCTGGGAAATCCAATTCGTATTTTTCTTTGAGGTAGTCTAATTCTAGTCGACCACTAAAAATAAATTCGTCGGCGGCAAGTTGCTTTTCTACAAATTCTTCAACGTCGTACTCGTCTCTAATTTCTCCAAAAATTTCTTCTAGTACATCCTCCATGGTAACAATACCAGCGGTACCTCCAAATTCATCTACTACCCATGCAATACTTTTTCGCTCTTTGGTAAATTTATTGATAAGGTCTGTTGCAGACATACTTTCTGGTACTGCAATGATGGGATGTAAAATTTCTTGCACCGAACCAGGTCTTTTAAATAAATCAATTTGATGTACATAGCCTAAAATAGAATCCACGCTATCATCATAAATCACCAGCTTACTAAGCTGTGTTTTGATAAATTGCTTTTTTAATTCTTCGATGCTAGTATGTATGTCTGCACCTTCTATTTCTGTTCTAGGAACCAAGCACTGCCTGATTTTTACGAGTGGAAGGCTTAATGCGTTTTCAAAAAGTTCGGTATTTAATTCCTGATTTTCTTCGTCCTGATCTTTTGTTTGCTGAAAAAAATGTTCCAGGTCTACTTTGCTAAAGGCTTCATTTTTATTGTTTACACGAACATTAAATATGTACGTTAATATCCACTGCGCAATTGAAACAAAAACGCTAGCAAGTGGTTGTAACAACGAATGAAAAAATTGTGCAACGGGTGCGAAAAATGCAATTAATTTATCGTTGCGTGCTTTAAATATTGCCTTCGGAATAAATTCACCAAAAACAAGTACTACAAAAGTAGAAATGATGGTATCAATAACAAGTTTAAGATATTCGTTTTCTACGTGTAAAGGGTTCCATGCAATACCTTTTAAAAAAGACGTAAATAAAAGTCCATAAACAACAAGCACAATGTTGAGACCAATTAAACAAGTGCCTATAAATTTAGCGGGGCTCTCCATAAAATTAGAGAGTATAATACCACTTCTAAGTCCTTGCTTTTTTTTGAGTTCAATACTTAGCCTGTTGGCGCTAATGAAAGCGATTTCGTAACCAGCAAAAAAGCCAATCAAAATAAGGGAAACTACAATCCAGATAATCGTATAAAGGTGCTCTGCCATAGTGTTATAAACAAACGTAAAGATACACAGAATATTATGCTAAATCCATAAATGGCTTATTGCCTAAAATAGCATCAATACGCTCCATCACCTCAGTTGAGAGTAGTTTTTGAGCATCTAGTGCCTTTAAATTTTCAAGGAGTTGCGTTTCTTTTGTTGCCCCTAAAATTGTAGTGGTTACATTAGGATTTTTAAGGGTCCATGCAATCGCTAGTGCTGCCATACTAATGCCTAGTTCTGAAGCGAGTGCTGACAAATTTTTTACCTTTTCAATTTTAGTTTCTTGCACCCAGCGTTCTTTGAGCCAATCAAAACCTTCGAGTGATAATCTACTATCAGCAGGAACGCCATCATTGTATTTCCCAGTTAAAAAACCAGCACCCAGTGGACTCCAAATGGTAGTGCCTAAACCTTTGTTTTTAAACACGGGTAAATAATCTTGTTCCATTTTAAAACGCTCAAACATATTATATTGCGGCTGTTCAACAGTGGGTCCAATTAAATGGTGTTGATCTGCAACTCGGTGTGCTTCCATGATTTCTGCAGCACTCCACTGCGATGTTCCCCAATATAAAATCTTGCCCTGCGTGATTAAATTGTGCATGGTCCATACCACTTCTTCGATAGGTACATTTTGATCAGGTCTATGACAAAAATAAAGGTCTAAATAATCTGTTTGTAAACGTCCCAAAGCCTCATGGCAGGCTTCTATGATGTGTTTGCGACTAAGTCCAGTTTGGTTGGGTTTGTTGTTTGTTCTCCATCCAAAAAATACTTTAGAAGAAAGGGTGTAAGAAGTACGGTCCCATTTTTTTTGTTGTAATACACGGCCCATCATTTTTTCACTTTCTCCAAATGCATAACCTTCTGCATTATCAAAAAAATTGATGCCTGCATCGTAAGCGATACCCATTAAAGTATCAGCAGTGTTGTCTTCAATTTGTTTGTGAAACGTAACCCAACTTCCTAAACTTAAGGCACTTAACTGTAAGCCGGTACGGCCCATTCTTCTGTATTCCATATAATTATTTTATCTGGTTTAATTAGAGAGTACGCTATCTGGCAAAACCGCGTAGCTGCCCGGCAGCACTTTAAAGAAAACAATATTAGTAAGATTTTGGTTAGAAGTAAACCCATTGGCATACTTACCTTTTTGTTTGTATGGATAGGTTTGTATCAGGGTCACTTCTTTATCAGTAAAAAACTGCTCGGTACCCTGGTCCCAATAGAGCTCTTTGCAAAAAAGGGTATCTCCTTTTAAATTAAATACGACAACACTATCTCTGAGGAAGACTTTTCGGTCATTTTCGAGGTATCTGCCGTATTTGGCGTCTAGTTTACTCTCTAGTTTGAGGCTATCGTCATAAAAATCTACGTGTAGTGATTTTGGGAATTCAGCTTTTCTGGCGCTGTCACCTTGGTAACGGAGTAGTAGTGGCGCCGTTAATTTGGCACTAATTTTTCCTTCGTTGCTTAAATAGCTTTCTATTTGAATACCTTCTTCAATACTAGTTGTTCTGGCGCCTAATTCTTTTACAACGTTCACATCATTTTCACATGCATGCATAAAAAAGCAGCCAATAAATATGGCTGCTAGATGAATAATTTTATGTGTATTACGATTAATCATATTTACGCTTCTGGAACCAAAGATCACTTAAACTAAAGCCCATCGTAAATTGCGCATAGCTTTCTGTAAAATTATTTACGTTAGATCCTCTTTTACCAATTTGAACAGTAGCGTTTATGACGGTAAATTGTCTGTCATAGGCGTTCCATTTTTTTATTGGAAGCCCCATACCCATCGAAAATCCAAATTGTTTTAAACCATTACCATCTGGATTTACGTAATCTTCACCCACAAAAAATCCAGCTCGGTAATTGACATTGCTCCAATAATTTCTACCAGCAACCGGGTCTGGACAAAACTGCGCACCTACTCTAAACTGCCAACTATCTGAAAGTCTATCTGGTTGATTGTAATATCTATATTTAGTCCACTGTGTGCTTGTGTATTCTGCACCAATTGACCAAAGTTCAAATAAACCTCTATTGTTGCTAGCCGTTTTGTGTAATGTAATACCCGCTGTGTAAGTAGCTGGAATTTCTATAGTGCCAGGCAAATCAACAACTTTATAAATACTATCAATGGTTATATCACCTGTTTGAGATTGCGTGAAAGTCTCTCTGGTAGTGGTTTGTGTCGCCTTTAATTGTTGACTAAGTGTAGCAGTAGCACCTAATCGAATCCAATATTTGTTGGTTACTTTAGTTAAACTATTTACAGATTCGGCAACCACAAAATCATATTGAAAACCCGTGTTTAAAAAAACACCACCAAAATTACTAATGGTTGCAGAATTAGATTGATAATAGAAAACACTATCGTTTAAGAATGTTTTTTTGGTTGAAATTTCTCTTCTTCCAAAATTGTAGCCAGTGTTAAATCCAACGCTAAATCCTTTCCATCTTTTTCCAAGTCCTATAAAAAGTTGATTCAGTCCGCCACTTCCTTCGTACACAGTACCCAAACTATCGTTCGCAATTCTTGTGCGTTCTACCACCGAATAATTTATTTTGCTAGCTGGTCTTAATCCAAATGCAAAGCCCAAGTTTTTTTTGCTTTTGATGGGTGCACCAAAGGCAACATAGGTTGGATAAAAATTATTAGAAGTAAATTTATCAGGCGGATTGGCGCTTCTTAAAGTTCTTGAATCTATGGTTAAACCTAAATCATAAGACACCATAAAAAAGTTTCCGTAGGTAGCTGGATTTCCAAAATTAATGGCCTGTCCAACATTGTTTACTTGACCATCTGCATAGGCAGCGGTAATGCCTCCCATCGATCTACTAATAGAATGACTACCTGGTGAAACATCACCAAGGCCATACCTTGTAAATGGAGAATTTTCTTGTGCCTTCGCATTCAAAAAGAAACATCCGGTAACTAAAACTAGTAGGGAAAACCTACCCATTATTAAACTCACTGATCGCATAAAGGCCTTTAAATATTAAGTTAGGGTCGGCAAATATCCTGTTTTTTAAGTGTGGTACAAAAAAAGGCATATCACCCCCGGTTAAGAGCACGTTAAAGTTGCTGTATTTTTCGGCATAAGCCTCAATGATTCCATCAATTTCCTTGGCCATCCCAAGTATCACCCCCGAAAGAAGGTTGGTTTTGGTGTCGTAGCCTACCAGCGGAAACTGGTTTTGGGCCTCAATAAGGGGTAAAAGCGCCGTTTGCTCGTGCATGGCCCTAAAGCGCATGTTCATGCCTGGCGAAATGCTTCCCCCTAAAAATTCGTGGTATTTATTGATGAAATTATATGTAATGCAGGTTCCTAGGCCTATAGCTAGGTTATGTTGGCCTCCAAAGAGGTCTACAGCCGCCGAACAAATAGCTAGGCGGTCCGCCCCAATGGTTTCTGGCTTCCCAACAGGCGTGGTAATGGGCAGTTTGCTGGCATGACCTAACATATGAAATTTGGCTGCTGCCCCCAATTGCGCCTCCAAACCCTCGCGGTGCTTGATGACAGAGGATAAAATGATTTTTGTAGGGTGGTGGTTTTGGAGCAATTCGGCAATCTGAGCTTCCGAATCGTTTTCCAAATGAATGGTTTGTTGCAGGTCCCGACCTTCAAAAACGGCACATTTAAGCCGGCTGTTACCAAAATCAAAGCAGAGGGTTCTTTCCATAAATCAAGTATCAGTGGATACAGGGTCCAAAAATAATGCTTTTGTGCAGCTTACCCTACTAATTACTTGGATAGCCTTCAATTTCACGGTTACTTTGTAGTCATGAAAATTAGTGGCTTTACCATTATTAAAAATGCAGTGATCAATGACTACCCTATTGTGGAAGCCATCACTTCCATTTTACCCGTGGTAGACGAGATGATTGTACTGGTGGGAAAATCTGATGATGATACCCTGGGTTTAATCCGTTCTATTGGTGATTCAAAAATAAAAATTCATGAATCGGTGTGGGATCCAAATTTGAGAAAAGGCGGCGCAGTGTTAGCAGTAGAAACCAATAAAGCCTTTGAACTTATTGATCCAAATAGCACCTGGGCTTTTTATATTCAGGGTGATGAAGTGGTACATGAAAAATACCACGCAGCCATTAAAGAAGCTTGTGTTCAATATCAAAATGATACGCGCGTTGAAGGACTTCTTTTTGATTATGTTCATTTTTATGGCACATACGATTATGTAGGTGATAGTAGAAAATGGTACAACAAAGAAGTGCGTGTTATTAGAAACAAAAAAGAAATTACCGCATACAAAGATGCGCAAGGGTTTAGAAAAGGAACTACTAAAATTGATGTACAACCAATTGCAGCAAGTGTTTACCATTATGGGTGGGTAAAAAGTCCTGCGCAAATGGCTAAAAAAATAAAAAACTTTAGTGCGCTTTGGCATTCAGACGCAGAGCTCAATGAAATTTTAAAAGACAACCAACACTGGGATTTTACAGCCTATGATTCGCTCGAAAAATTTGTGGGCACACATCCTGCGGTTATGGAATCACGCATTGCAGCACAAAACTGGAAAATTGAAATTGATACAACGCGCAAAAATTTTTCTTTCAAAGACCGCCTTTTGTATTATTTCGAAAAATTAACAGGCATTCGACTTTTTGATTTTAATAATTTTAAAATTATCCAATAGTAGCAAATGAATAACGCGCAGGAAATAGCAGCAGGCATTGTAGCTGGTGATTTTAAATCTTTGGCCAGGGGTATTTCTTGGGTCGAAAATGAAGTAGCAGGCTATGGGCAATTATTGCATATTACACCTACGCATAAATGCGCTGTTACAGGGATTACAGGCCCCCCAGGTGCCGGTAAAAGCACTTTGGTGGACGCCTTAATTACTGTTTGGGTAGCTGCTGGGAAAAAAGTAGGCGTGCTTTGTGTGGATCCTTCCTCACCTTTTAATTTAGGCGCATTACTTGGCGACCGAATTAGAATGAGTGAGTGGTACAATCACCCTAATGTATATATCAGATCCCTTGCAAGTAGAGGCGCACTAGGTGGTCTGCATACGCATATTTTAGAAATTACACAACTTATGTCAGTTGCTGGTTTCGATGAAATCATTGTAGAAACAGTTGGTGTTGGGCAAAGTGAAATTGAAATTGCAGGTCTTGCAGATACCACCGTTGTTGTGGTTGTGCCTGAAGCAGGTGATGAAGTTCAAACCATGAAATCGGGCATCATGGAAATCGCACACATTTTTGTGGTCAACAAAAGTGACCGTCCCGAAGCTGATCAATTCGTGCATCATTTAAAACAAATGATGGCACCAAGTTTTTCAAATACAGCGTATCAAATTCCAATCATCAAAACCATCGCCGCTCAAAAAACGGGCATCGATGAACTCGCTGCAGCTATAGCTACACATCAACAGCAGCTTCACGACCCGACAAGAAAAAATTGGTTGCTTACGCAAAAAGCGCTTCGATTAATTCAGCAAAAACGAATGCAAGACGTAGACGCTACTAAATTATTAGCAGCAATATCTGCGCAGTCGCAAGATCCTCAATTTAATATTTTTGAATTTGTACAAGCATATTAATAATGGGTACTTTGGACAATAACACACCCACAGTAGCTGTTGTTGTTGCTACTTACAATGGAGCAAACTATTTGTTAGCGCAATTAGAAAGCATTGTACAGCAAACATATAAGCCAGCTCAAATAATTATTATTGATGACGCTTCTACAGATGATACCATTACTATTGCGCAGGCATTTGCCACAGCGCATCCGGAAGTAATGGTGGTTCAAAATGAAACCAGACTTGGGTACATTAAAAATTTTGAAAAGGGAATGCTACTTGCAAATGCTTCTTATGTTGCACTGAGTGACCAAGATGATATTTGGATGCCGTATAAAATAGAAAAATTATTAGTAGCCATTGGAGATCAAATGCTAGCCTATTCCGATTCTGAACTTATTGATGCAAATGGACATTTATTGCACAAAAAAATGTCTTCTATAAAAAACCAACTGGCTTATCATACGCCTATTATGTATGCGATTGGCGCCTGGGCTCCGGGTCATGCCATGCTCTTTAAAAAAGAATTAGTAGATAAGGCAGTTCCATTTCCGTCCCTTGTTACACATGACTTTTGGCTTGGCTTTGTAGCCACCTGTTATAGCAAAGTGGTGTATGTAAATGAACCGCTGGTGCATTACCGCCAGCACACACAAAATGCAATTGGCGCCGATACCACTAAAAATAAAACGGTGTCATTAACCTTGGCGCAAAAAAAGCAACAAGCGCGCGAACGCATGTGTTTACTATACAATAAAGTAAAAGCAACCGGACACGCAGATGCGGTTGTGTTTGAGAAAATCAATGATAGTTACAGCAGTTTTTCTTTGTCTAATAATGTTAAACGTGCCAAACTGTTTTTTGATTACCGTAATTTAATACTAGCGTATAAAAAGAAATCGGCGCTACTTAAAATACTATTTGCCGTAAAAATGTTTTTTAAAATCGATTAGCAAAAAACTTTACTTGCAAGCGCTTAATAAAATTTTTGAACTGTACACTTATTGGAACAGTTGCTTCTGGTAGAGGTCCAGTATATCTTTCGCCTCTTCGTAAATAGTATTTAGACAAAGTGCTAGACGTGAATCCCCATTTTTGAATAAAAGTAAAATACCCTTTGTTGCGTTTAACGCGCTTAACAGATACGGATCCAAAATGATAAACCCTACTTTCTGAGATTCCTCGAAATAGCCGTACGCCTGCATTCCAGAGTTTCATAGAAAAATCAGGATCGGAGTACATGCCCGGGCTAAACTCGTTGCTATACCCGCCCACGGCGTCCCAAGTATCAATATGTACAATGTTAGGAGGCCAAGTAGCACCCTGCCAGTCCTGCATGGGTAACGATGCGTAATTAGCCAGTAAATCTGCTTCTTTAAATGAATGAATGTCCTTTCCAAAATCATATGAAATTGAACAATTGCTCTGCGCTTTTAATTCGATGGCGGTACTTGAAAAAAAGAAAAGGTTATGTCCTGTTTCCTCTATCGCTTTTGCAATCGGCGCATCCCAATCTGGACACACATACATATCATCATTAATATATAATAAGTATTTTGTTGTTACGAGTGTTCGGCAACTGTTTAGTGCATAGCAAACACCTATATTATTTTTACTATATGAGTAACTAATATCTGCTTGTGATTTAACCCAATCCAGCGTGCCATCAACACCTTCATTAATATGAACAATAATTTCATGCTTAAATCTCGAATGCTTTTTGATACTCTCAATACATAATTGCAAATAGGCTAAATTGTTCCAGCTTGGAATTACAATCGAGAACTTTGCATCCTGTGCTGTGTTGCCCTTTAGTTTTTCTATATTTACATGCATTGATTACCGCCTTAAGGGTTAAAAGTAAAAATTGTTGACCAAACCGCCTATTTCAGTTATTGTTTGTGTGTATAATGGTGCTCAGTTTATAGAAGAGCAACTAGCTTCCATTACTAGTCAAACCTATGGGGTAGCTGAAATTATTGTAGTGGATGACGCTTCCAGCGATGATACTTTTGAGGTCGTAAAGCGCGCGGCAGCGCGCGATAACCGGATTGCCCTTTATAAAAATAAATTCAATATTGGCTTCACGGCCAATTTTGAGCAAGCCATGAAAATGGCCAATCATGATTTTATTGCCATTGCCGATCAAGATGATATTTGGAACCTTCATAAAATTGAAAAAATGATGGCAGCTTTTAAACCAAATGCAGCTGCTATTTATTGCGACTCAGTTCATTTTTCAAAAAAGATTCCTGCAGTTCCGGTTGCCAATAAAAAAAACCGACGTATACAAGGAACGGAGGTTAGAAAGTTGGCCATGTACAATACTGTGAGTGGGCATGCACTCATTATTCGGAAATCATTACTTGCACATGCACTGCCAATTCCTTCCAATATTTATTATGATTGGTGGCTTGCTTTGCAAGCTGCAGCGAATGGTGGTTTACAATTTTTAGACGACATACTTGTATACCAGCGGGTACACGATAATAACGTTACCATTTCAAAAGATATTTCCAAAAAAGAGCTTCGACATAATTACCGAACCATGTTAGGGGCACATTTGAAGGCATTTACACAAATAGAAGCGTTATCAGAAATAGACAAACAATTTTTCACTACTTTTCAAAAATATTGGAACCAGTCTTTGACACAAAACTATAGCTTCGGTTTATTTAAGTTTATTATTAGACATCAAAAAAATCTTTTCTTCTATAAAAAAAGAAAAGCACCCATTCTTTCCGCCCTTAAACACGCATTCTTATTTTCCTTTCATAAGCCTAATTACACAATATGTCAAAAAGATTAGTACCGCTCATCAATACATTTGGTTTTACAGATGGAATTATTTTTTTTCTGCGTCGCATTATTAAAAAAGATGGTTGTTATAGGTCTAGCCGGTATCAAACAAATATTTATCTAAGAAAAAAGTATGCCGATAAAATTACTTTTAAGCAGGTTTTTTTAGAGGGTCAGTATAATTTTCATATTCCCTATACGCCTACTACCATTATTGATGGTGGTGCAAATATTGGACTCGCATCAGTTTATTTTTCGCACCGTTACCCTAGCGCAAGTATTGTTGCAGTTGAGCCTAGTCAAGAAAATTATAAAGTGGTTGAAAAAAATATTGTCAATTTCTCAAAAGTAAAAGCAAAGCTTGGAGGTATCTGGAATGATAATAAGCACCTTGCTATTGTTAACGCCAAAGACAATGACAATGCATTTATGGTGGAAGAAGTGGATGCTGCTACTCCTGGCAGTATTCCTGCTTATTCTATAGGGTCAATTATGCAAGAAATGAACTGGTCAACTATTGACTTACTAAAATTAGATATTGAAGGATCCGAAAAAGAAGTGTTTGAAAAAAATTATGAATCTTGGTTGCCACACACTAAAATGATCATTATTGAAGTCCACGATCATATGCGAAAAGGTGCTGCAAAGTCTGTGTTTACTGCCACAAACAAGTATAATTTTTCGTTTTCAATGAACCACGAAAACCTAATTTTTATGAATTTGGATCTGTAAACTGTTTTTCTGTTTTCCACCAACGCCAACCAATATATCCCATAATCGCCAGTGGAGCTCCCGCTAAATATAAGATAGCACCATTGAGTGCTTTTGCCGGCCCGTCTCCTAATTGAGATGCTGTTTTAGTACAAATAGAACACTGCGCGTCTGCCTCGCCAGCAAAAAGCATAACCAAACAAGCGGTTATCATAACTACAATAATGCGATGTGTTTTTTTGTTCATAGGTCTAAATGGAGCACAAAGTTAATTGAATAATTGCGTAAGAAATTTTCTTAACTTACTTTATCAATACTATAACAGTGACAGAACGTAGAAAGTTTATCCAAAAAATAGCCGGCTTAACAGCGGCATTTAGTGCCCCTAGTCTTATTCAGCAGGCCTGGGCCGCAGAATGGTCTTTGGCCATGCAAAAAGCAGCGGCCCTATCCCCGCAGGAGCTAGCTAATAACGAAGATTATTGGTCTGTTATCCAGCAGGCCTATACCGTTAACCCTAATATGGTGAACCTCAATAATGGGGGTGTAAGCCCCTCACCAAGGGTGGTGCAAGAGGCGGTCGAGCGCTTTAATCAGCTCTCCAATGAGGCTCCATCCTATTACATGTGGCGAATTTTGGATCAGGGCCGAGAGCCGGTACGTTATAAGCTGGCCACACTTGCGGGTACTTCACCGGATGAAATTGCCATTAACCGCAACGCTACAGAAGCCTTAAATACGGTCATTTTTGGTTATCCATTTAAAGCAGGAGATGAGGTAATTGGAACCAAACAGGATTATCCTAACATGATTCAGGCGTATCGTCAGCGCGCACTAAGAGATGGCATTGTATACAACCAACTTAGTTTTGATTTTCCAATCGAAGATGACAATACCATTGTAGCAGCTTTTGAAAAAGCAATTACCCCGCGTACCAAACTAATTCATATCACACATATCATTAATTGGGTGGGACAAATTATGCCTGTCAAAAAAATTGCAGCGATGGCGCATGCACATGGTATCGAAGTGATTGTGGATGGCGCCCATTCTTTTGGACTACTTGATTTTAAAATACCTGATTTAGAATGTGATTATTTTGGCACCAGTTTACATAAATTTTTATCCGCACCTATTGGTAGTGGTATGCTATGGATACAAAAAGATAAGATCGAAAAAATTTGGCCACTGCTTTGTAATGACAAGCCGCTTAGTAATGATATTAGAAAGTTTGAAACCCTTGGTACCAGAAGCTTTCCAATAGAACAAGGCATTGGGGAGGCCGTTAATTTTCATATGGCTATTGGATCAAAAAGAAAAGAAGAAAGGGTTCGTTATTTGAAAAATTATTGGGCTACAAAAGCGCTTCAAATTCCGGGCGTAAAAATTCATACTTCATTCAAAGATAAATATGCTTGTGGCATATGTGGCGTTACCATCGATGGTATGACACCAGCTGCATTAGACGGGGCACTTTATACGAATTATAAAATTCATACGGTAGGTATTGTTTGGGAAAATATTAGTTGCGTTAGAATAACGCCGCATGTATATACTAGACTCGAAGACCTCGATAAACTGGTAGCAGCTTTAACTCAAATAGCTGCCAAACAAAAAGCGTAGTTCCTTAAAATAATAAACCCCCAATTTTGGGGGTTTATTATTTCTTATGCTTTAGCGGCAGCTTTTGCAGTTTTTACAACAGCTACTTTAGCTGGACGGCTCTTACCAAAAGAACCTTTGAATCTTTTACCTTTAGCGGTTTTTTTATCACCTCTACCCATGGTTTAAATTTTTAAATGAACAATCTTGAACTGCAAAAATAGAAAAACCCCGCGAAAGCGGGGTTCAATTCTTTTTGGAGGCAAAAATTAAACTTTGCTGCTTAATTCTTTACCAGCTTTAAAGCGAGCAACTTTTTTAGCTTTGATTTTGATTGCTTCACCAGTTTGTGGGTTACGGCCCGTACGAGCTGCACGCTTAGAAACTGAGAAAGTACCGAAACCTACTAAAGTTACTTTATCACCTTTTTTAAGTGTTTTAGTAACAGTGTCTACGAAAGAGTCTAACGCAGCGTTAGCTTGTACTTTAGTGATACCAGCATCTTCAGCAAGTTGCGCGATTAATTCTGCTTTGTTCATAAATGATTTTTTTAGTTGTTTGAATAACAAAACAAATGTATTAGCTTTTTTCGTTCAGCAAAATTTTTTTATTAAAAAATAAATTCCCGGGAATGCTCCAAATCCTTTAAACAAAGGGATTACAGGCTTTTTGTATTGGAGCTTAAAAGAGGTGCAGCCTACTTTAATTTGCTGAAACCCTTTGCTGTAAAGGGTTTCAGGCGGCAATGCGTAGGATTCAATGCCTGCAAGGGTTGTAGAACAATATAATGAAGATTTGTGATTACCAAAATGAAAATTTAAATCTATCCACACTCAATTCACAACTGCCATTAATGACCTAAAACCAATCATCAATTGGCCCCAAAGCATTGTGGCGTCTTGTCTTAAGCCCGCAGCATGTGTGTCAATATACTTGTCATATTGTTCCCTGGTTTCCAAAAAATATTGAACAGCATAGGTAGGTCCATCATGCTCGTCAATGTCTAAAATTTTTACAAAATGGTAGTGGGTAAAACAACCCGTACGCATCACATCAGGAATATGTGTGTCTTTCATCCAGGTTACCCAGTTTTCGTGAATACTAGGGTCAATTTTAGTGGTTACGTTGTAAATCAACATGATAGAGCTGAATTAAATGGGTTATTTGGCCTTTTTTAGGCTTAATTCTACAAAAATAGGACAGTGGTCACTGTGTTTGACGTCTGGAAAAATAGCGGCGCTTTTTAATGCAGCAGAAAGGGTATCTGTTATACAGATATAATCGATACGCCAACCCTTGTTTTGTAAGCGCACCGACGGGAAGCGCTGGCTCCACCAAGAATAACCGCCCGTTAATTCAGGATGTAGCTGTCTAAAACTATCTATCCATCCAGTTTCAATAAATTGATCCATCCAGGCACGCTCTTCTGGTAAAAATCCAGAACTCTTTTTGTTCCCCTTAGGATCATGGATATCTATTTCACGGTGGGCAATATTATAATCACCTACCACAATCAGCTCAGGTCTTTTTTTTCTTAAAGTGGCTAAGTATTCTTCAAATTCAGAAAGCCACTGGTATTTATAATTTTGCCTTTCGTCGCCACTGGTGCCCGATGGGAAATAAGCATTCACAATGCTAACGGGTCCAAAATCTGCTTGTATCACCCTGCCTTCAAAATCAGACTGCTCAATCCCCGTTCCATACACAACATTGTCAGGCTTTATTTTTGTAAAAATGGCAACGCCACTGTATCCTTTTTTTTGTGCCGAATACCAGTAGCATGCATAACCTAACTTTTCAATTTCAGAGGTATCAACGTCTTCTTTGGTGGCTTTGGTTTCTTGCAAACAAATAATATCGGCAGGATTTTCAGATAGCCATTCAACAAAACCTTTTTTGATAGCAGCCCTGATGCCATTTAAATTGTAGGAAATAATGCGCATTTATAATAAAAATTTATTGTAAGCAATAAGTAATAATTCTTTCATCATAATTGAATCAGTTAAATCTTTAGTGATGATAAAATTTTCTGGATCTATTTTTCCTTTAACAATAGCAATTAGCCGGTTGTTCAGATATATTTCTTTCATTTCATGGTTCCAAAAACTATTGATAGTAAAATACACGCCTCTAATTTTACCCGATAATTGGTAATCATAAGTGATTTGAAATGGATAATCTTTTTTACTAACCTTTGCGGTAGAACTACTGTCTATGCCATTAGTGGTTTTATCTAAATAAACTTGTTTGTAAGGATCGCCAATCATTTTATTGATGGCAAAAATAGCAGCTGTATCTTTTCCTTGCAACATCATATGAACTTGCCCTGGTAAAAAATCAGAAAAGATCTCTTTTTTACTAGTAGCCTCACTGTACGGGTCAATTTCTGTTGCAATTTTTATACTATAATTTTTGTCTTGGTATACATCTCTGCATTCCTGTCTTAAAAAAATAAAATCGGAACTTGCTGTATTGCCTGTCTCCTTTATTTTTTTAATTAGTAGTTCCGATGCTGAGCTATCCACTAGTTTTCGTTTGATCCAAATTTCGTCAAAGAGCTGTTCTCCCATTCTTAGCACTTCCGCGTTTTCCATTAAGCTAAAACTCCAACTATCCTTGATGGTTTGAACGAGAATTTTAGAAGTGTTTTTAATCTGACCCATCATAAAGTTATCACTATAAAACACGGCAGGCGCCTTGATATCGGCAACAAGTGTTTCGTTATTTGGATCCAGTGCCATTTGTAATCCTACATGAACCACTGAGGCAAAACTTTTTTTTGTCAAAAAAATATTTTTTGGGTGAATGCCAAAACCCGCGGTTTCCGTATTGCTTACAGCTGCATAAACCGATTGATTGTTGATGATTTGCTGAAGTCCATTTGTGAGAATGCAACTTATTTGAATTACAGTTGAAGCGGAAGCTATGATGGCAGTATCAGATGTTTCTATTGCGGAACCTGATAAAAAACTGATAGGATCATATTCATAAATCTCCACAAACAAATGCCAGGTGCTGGTATCTGAGCTGCTAAACTTAGCGGTATTATTTTTTAAAGCATCGCTGTTTGAATAAATCTCTACAGGTAGCGATGTATTGTAAAAACTGAGGTTGTAATTTTTATTGAGTATAGCTGAAAGTTTAGCACTGATACTCGACCTTACCGATGTGTCTTCTAAATAATACATGGTAGGACCAAACATCGAAAAGCTTCTGATAGATTCCACTATCACCTTGTTTTGTCCAGGCGCCTGAAACCCTGCGAGCAGCAGCAGGCATATATAAATCAGTCTTTTCATGAGATGGCTAAATTACAACCTGTCTTCTATTATTAACAATTTTATTACAGTCAGTTCGTTATCATTGTAACATCAATTATGGAAAATACAGAACGAATTATACCCGCAAAAGAGTTTGTATACTTAGATGGTCCTAAACCCCGTATCAATGAGCTTGTTTTTGCTTGGCAAATTTTTACGCAGTTTATTAAAGGTTTTAGAACGCTTCATTTTTTGGATCCCTGCATTACCGTTTTTGGCTCAGCGCGTTACCAGCCAGATCATCCTTATTACAAAGCTGCCACCGAGTTTGGTAAGCGAATCGCAGCCCTGGGTTTTACAACCATGACGGGTGGAGGTCCGGGTATCATGGAAGCTGCTAATAAAGGTGCCATGGAAGCTGGCGGAACATCGGTGGGTTGTAATATCAAGCTGCCATTTGAGCAACACCCTAACCCATATATGCACAAGTGGATTACTTTCGATTACTTTTTTATTCGAAAAGTATTAATGGTGAAATATTCTTATGCTTTTGTTATTTTACCTGGTGGCTTTGGTACGATGGATGAATTTTTTGAAACATTAACCCTCGCGCAAACAGGCGTAATCAATGATTTTCCCATTGTTATTTATGGCAAAGAATATTTTCAGCCACTCATGGATATGGTGGATGCCATGGTTGTGAAAGGCACGATTTCTCCTGAAGATAAAAAGCTGATGCTCTTTACAGATGACATAGACGAGGCCATGCAGTATATACAGGCCTATGTCAAAAAAAATTACACGGTCAAGCCGCGCAAAAGGCTTTGGTGGCTTTTTGAAAAAGTATAATTGATTCGTTTTTTATTCTAACACCGGACGAAGCCAACGTTCTGCTTCTTCTAATGGCATATTTTTTCTAGTCGCATAATCCTTTAATTGATCTTGCATAATTTTTCCAAGGCCATAATACGTGCTTTGTGGATTTGCAAAATACCAACCACATACAGATGACGCTGGATACATCGCTAAATTTTCTGTTAGCTCGATGCCAATAGCGTCTTTAACGTTTAAGAGTTCAAACAACTTGTATTTTTCGGTATGATCTGGACATGCAGGATAACCAGGTGCAGGTCTAATACCCACATATTTTTCTCCAATAAGCGCACTATTGTCTAATTGCTCAGAAGGTGCATAGCCCCAATCTGATTTTCTGGTTTGTAGGTGCAGGTATTCGGCAAAAGCCTCTGCTAGCCTGTCTGCTAGCGCTTGCAACATGATTTTATTGTAATCGTCATGCTGTGCTTCAAAGGCCTGGATATGTGGTTCAATGCCTTTAATGGTTACAGCAAATGCACCCATAAAATCTTTTGTATTGCTCGTTGTAGGTGCAATAAAGTCTGCTAATGAAAAGTTGGGTTGACCAGGGGCTTTTTTAATTTGTTGTCTTAAAAAAGAAAGCTTT
>CANHCY010000022.1 GCA_947459295.1 Chitinophagaceae bacterium | reverse complement strand
TCACCTTCTGCAATTTTGCGAAGTATACGGCGCATAATTTTACCACTTCTTGTTTTTGGGAGCCCCGATACAAATTGTATTTTATCTGGTTTTGCTATCGCTCCAATAATGCGTGTAACGGTTTGTAAAATATCTTTTCTTACAAGTTCACCAGTACCGTGCGTGTCCTGTGCATGTGATCCACCATATATTACATAGGCATAAATACCTTGTCCTTTAACGTCGTGCGGATAACCTACCACAGCGCTTTCTACAACACCAGCGTGCATGTTAATGGCGTTTTCTACTTCGGCAGTTCCAATTCTATGACCACTTACATTGAGAACATCGTCTACTCTTCCAGTAATTCTAAAAAATCCATCCTTATCTTTTAAGGCACCATCGCCCGTAAAATACATATTCTCGTATGTGGCAAAATAGTTGGTTCTGCAACGCTCATGATCACCGTAGGTAGTACGTAAAATAGATGGCCATGGTGATTTGATACAAAGGTTTCCTGAAATGGTTTCATCACCTTCTGCTACTACTTCTTTACCATTTTCATCTACTAATACCATTTCGAGGCCTGGCATGGGAAGTGTTGCCCAGCTTGGCTTTGAAGGTGTTATGCCAGCTAAATTTGAAATCAGACAACCACCGGTTTCTGTCTGCCACCAAGTGTCTACAATAGGACAGCGGCCTTTACCTACATTTTGATCATACCAGTGCCATGCTTCTTCGTTGATAGGTTCACCAACGGTTCCTAATACTTCGAGAGAAGATAAATTTTTTCCTTGTAAGGGGCCTAAACCAAAACCCATTAAACTTCGGATGGCAGTTGGCGCCGTATATAAAATATTGACTTTGTATTTATCTACTACATCCCAAAATCTTCCTGCATCAGGCCAGGTAGGAATGCCTTCAAATAATAAGGTGGTAGCACCGGCGCTTAATGGTCCGTAAACAATATAACTATGTCCTGTAATCCAACCAATGTCTGCAGTGCAAAAATGAATTTGACCCGGCTTGTACTGAAATACGTTTACAAAAGTGTAGTTGGTAAAAACCATATAACCACCACAGGTATGTACCACACCTTTTGGTTTTCCGGTAGAGCCAGAAGTATATAAAATAAAGAGTGGATCTTCTGCGTCCATTTCTTCTGCTTCAATAAAAGTGATTCCTTTTTCTTCCACTTGTTTCATTTCATCTTCCCACCAACAGTCGCGTCCTTTAATCATAGAAACAGGTGTGCGTGTGCGGGTTGCTACAATAACGCGCTTAACGGTTTTATTTCCAATAAGCGCGTCATCAATCACTGATTTTAAAGGAATGTCTTTCGCACCTCTGTAAGCACCATCGCAAGTAACAATGAAGGCTGCATTTGCGTCTAATAAACGGTCTGCAATACTTTGTGCCGAAAACCCACCAAATACCACAGAGTGAATGGCGCCAATGCGGGCGCAGGCAAGCACTGCAATAGCTAGTTCTGGAATCATACCCATGTAAATACAAACACGGTCACCTCTTTGAACGCCATTGTTTTTAAGTACTTGCGCAAATTGACAAACTTTTTCAAGGAGTTTGCTATAGGTGAGTACTCGACCCGCTTCATCAGGCGCATTGGGCTCCCAAATAAGTGCCGGTAAATGTCCTTTGGTAGGAATATGTCTATCCAAACAGTTTTCGGTGATATTTAATTTACCACCTTTAAACCATTCTACTTTTGGTTCTTTAAAATTCCATTCAAGTGTGGTATCCCATTTTTTACGCCATGTAAAATGTTCTGCAACCTCACCCCAAAAAGCAGCAGGGTCTTCAATGCTTTTTTTGTAGGCTTCTTTATAGGCGTCAAAGCTTGTAAGCTGATAAGGATAGGTCATGGCTTGTCGTTTGAAGTCATAAATATACGTTACTAACTATTTTATTATTCATTTATTACGCAAAGAATTAATAAACGCTTGTTCGTTTATTGAGGCGTAAAAAGTTGGAAAAATGCGTTGGTTGGCGTAAGTTGTTGCTACTATTGTTGAGCACATGAAAAAACAAAATAAAATTTGGCAGGTGATTACTGCCTCTTCACTAGGTACGCTAATTGAGTGGTACGATTTTTACATTTTTGGAAGCCTCGCTACTGTTATTGCGGGTCAGTTTTTTCCTAAAACAAATCCAACGGCGGCACTATTATCTACACTAGCCACTTTTGCTGCTGGTTTTATTGTAAGGCCTTTTGGAGCACTATTTTTTGGAAGACTTGGTGATTTAGTAGGCCGTAAGTATACTTTTTTATTAACCCTTGTATTAATGGGGGGGTCAACATTTGCTATTGGGCTCGTGCCCAGTTACGAATCTATTGGATTTGCTGCACCGATCATTGTGTTAACCCTTCGTTTACTCCAAGGCCTTGCCCTTGGTGGAGAATATGGAGGCGCTGCTACGTATGTGGCAGAGCATGCACCTGTTGGTAGAAGAGGTTATTATACTTCATGGATTCAAACAACAGCAACACTGGGTTTATTTGTTTCATTAAGTGTGATTTTATTTACGCGCCATAGTTTAGATATTGACCCGGCTGTTTCGATTGCAAAATTTAATGCATGGGGTTGGCGTATTCCATTTTTATTTTCCATTGTTCTAGTGGGCGTTTCTATTTATATCCGTTTAAAAATGCAGGAGTCTCCACTGTTTTCTAAACTAAAATCGGAAGGCGCTATTTCTGTAAATCCACTCAAAGAAAGTTTTGGAAACAAAGAAAATTTAAAAATGGTTTTACTTGCACTTTTTGGTGCAACTATGGGGCAGGGTGTGGTATGGTATACTGGTCAGTTTTATGCGCAATCATTTATTGAAAATGTTTGTAAAATAGATTTTGATCAGTCCCGCACTATTTTAATTTGGGCTATTTTATTTGGCACGCCGCTATTTGTGGTGTTTGGTTCTTGGAGCGATAAAATTGGTAGAAAATGGATTATGCTAGCCGGCATGTTTTTGGCTGTTATTACCTACAATCCTTTGTTTAAAGGACTTTTAGACCTTTCTGATACAGCAACAAAAACGGAAGTGGTAGCGGCAGCTTCAACAAAAATTGATTCTGTTTCTATTCCCAGTTCACAAAATTTTGTAAGAACAGTAACATCAAAAAAATCTTTTACAGATGGCACCGAACTTACAACCATTACAACAGAGACTTTATATTCGGGTCCAACCCAAACAACTATAAAGCCGGTTGTTAAAATAACTAAAGTATTAGCAAATGGCATCTATTGGAAAATGGTGTTGATTGTATTTATTATGATCGTGTATGTGACCATGGTGTACGGTCCTATCGCTGCATTTTTAGTAGAATTATTTCCTACAAAAATTAGGTATACCTCCATGTCATTACCTTATCATATTGGAAATGGTGTGTTTGGTGGCCTCACACCTTTTATTGCAACATTACTCACTACTATGTATACCGCAGATGCACTTGCTGGACTTCAATACCCAATTATTGTAGCTGCTGTTTCTGTAATTATTGGTACCCTGTATCTCGATTCAAAAATTAATACCAAACACGATTAAAAATATTTGCTATGAATCAAATTAAAAAACTTGCTGGCATCATTTGGCTATTATTAGGTCCTGCAAGTATCTATTTTATTATACGGGCGGCTGCTCACGAGATTGCGGCAAAGCCTGGCATCGATTCGGTTATACAATGGGGTGTTTTTGTGGTGATCTTTATTCCAATAGCCATTGGCATGAGTATTTTTGGCTACTATGCCCTAAAAGGAGAATACAATCACTGATTTTATAGATTGTTTATGAAATTGACGCGGCCCGCTCATAAAGGAAATGATATCTTTGTAATATGTCTATCAAGGTAATTGAGGTAAGTAAAAGCTATGGTTCGCAAAAAGCGGTTCAGTCCATTAGCTTTTCAGTGCCTGCTGCGTCTGTAGTTGGTTTTTTAGGCCCCAATGGTGCTGGTAAAAGCACTACTTTAAAAATGATAGCCGGCTTTATAACGCCCGATGCTGGTTCAATTATCGTAAACGGTATTGATGTGGTTAAAGATCCTATTGAAGCGAAAAAACAAATAGGGTATTTGGCAGAGGCCAACCCGTTATACTATGACATGTACGTTAAAGAATACCTCAATTTTATTGGTAAAGTGCATGGCCTTGAAACTTTATCAAATGCTGTGTCAAATAGTATTGAACTCACCGGTTTAGGCAATGAGTCGCATAAAAAAATAGGTCAGCTATCAAAAGGCTATAAGCAGCGTGTAGGACTGGCCGCAGCGCTTATTCATGACCCGCAAGTTTTATTATTAGATGAGCCTACAACTGGTCTTGACCCCAACCAAATTATTGAAATCAGAAACGTAATTCGAAATCAGGGAAAGGTAAAAACGGTGCTCTTTTCGTCGCATATTATGCAAGAAGTAGAGGCCATTTGTGCCAGTGCCCTGATATTATCAAAAGGTCAAATTGTGGCCAACGATTATTTGTATAATCTTTTAAGTAACAAGAACCCGACACTAGAATCTGTATTTAAGACCCTAACAAGTGGTTCAGAAACGCCTATAAATGCTTAAATTGCATCCTCAATATCAATCTAATTAGTAATAAAATAAGCAATCGAACATGAGTTACATTATTGAAGTACACGCACGTCAAATTTTAGATAGTCGTGGAAATCCTACCGTAGAAGTTGACGTATTAACAGATGATGGCGCTATTGGACGCGCAGCAGTGCCAAGTGGTGCAAGTACGGGTATTCACGAAGCCGTTGAACTTCGCGATAACGACAAGAAAAAATATGTAGGCAAGGGCGTTTTAAAAGCAGTAAAAAATGTAAACACATTGATTTCTGACGCCATTGTTGGTTTTGATATCACACAACAAGCAGCGATTGACGAAGCGCTTATTGCACTTGATGGAACACCTAACAAAAGCAAACTCGGTGCTAATGCAATGCTTGCTGTTAGTATGGCCGTTGCAAAAGCAGCTGCAGAAGAAGCAGCGCTTCCGCTCTTTAGATATATTGGCGGTACCAATGCAAAAACATTGCCTATCCCAATGATGAATATTTTAAATGGAGGTGCACACGCTGATAATAAAATTGATTTCCAAGAATTCATGGTGATGCCTGTTGGCGCTTCTTCTTTTAGCGAAGGCTTAAGATGGGGTGTTGAAATTTTTCACACATTAAAATCTGTGTTGAAGAAAAAAGGATATAGCACCAACGTAGGTGATGAAGGTGGATTTGCACCAAACATTCAAAGCAATGAAGAAGCGATTGAAACCGTATTAACTGCTATTAGTGCAGCAGGGTACAAAACAGGTTCTCAAATTGTGATTGCCATGGACGCTGCAAACAGTGAATTATGGGATGCTAAGAAAAAGAAATACGTTTTCCATAAGAGTAGTGGTAAAGTAATGAGCAGCGATGAGCTTGTGAAGTACTGGGAAAAATGGGTTAAACAATATCCGATTGCCTCTATCGAAGATGGTATGGCAGAAGATGATTGGAATGGCTGGAAAGCCCTTACAGAAGCGGTTGGCAGCAAATGTCAATTAGTAGGTGACGATTTATTTGTTACCAATGTAGACCGTTTACAAACTGGCATCGACAAAAAAATTGCCAATGGCTTACTCGTAAAAGTAAATCAGATTGGTACATTAACTGAAACGATTAACGCTGTTACACTTGCGCAACACAATGGTTACAATACCATCATGAGTCATAGAAGTGGTGAGACAGAAGATACAACTATTGCTGATTTAGCCGTTGCATTAAACTGCGGTCAAATTAAAACTGGTTCTGCTTCAAGAACAGACCGTATTGCAAAATACAATCAGTTAATCCGTATCGAAGAAATGTTAGGATCAACAGCTATCTATCCGAAAGGCAAAATCAAATTTGGTACGAAATAAAATTTTTATCATGAAAAAAGTAACATCCATACTAACTAATAAATACCTCCTCGCAGGTGTATTTTTTATTGTATGGATGTTGTTTTTTGACCAGCGTAATTATTTTCAGCAAAAAGAAACCATGGCCGAACTTGATAAGTTGGAAACCAAAAAAAAGTATTACCAAGAGCAAATTGAAAAAGCCAAAGCCGAGCTTACCGATTTGCAAAATGACCCTGCTGCCCTCGAAAAATTTGCCCGCGAACGTTACCTCATGAAACGCGATGGCGAAGACGTTTATATTATCGAAGATTCTTTGACTGCCACAAAATAAAGCAGGTCCTATCTCGTTTATAAGGGGTATGGAACCGTTTAAAGAGGAAGATTTATTATTATATCTCTACAAAGAGTGCCCCAAAGCCACATCTGATGCCATACATACTGCTTTAGAGGAAGGCTCTTACGAACTCGAAGAACAGTTAAAAACGCTGCGCCGTTCCATTGCCCAGCTAAATGCATTAGAACTCAAAAGACCCTCTCTTTTCTCGCTAAAGGCGGTTAAAAATTATTCTATAAAAGGATTGGACTAGTATTTCCATGACTAAAAAAGAAAGATACACCGGCGTCATTGCTTATTTTGAAGCGCAGGTCCCCATCGCGGAAACCGAGCTTTTATACAACAATCCTTTTGAGCTATTAGTTGCTGTTATTTTATCTGCGCAGTGTACCGATAAGCGTGTGAATCTTACTACACCTTCTATTTTTGCAAAATTTCCGACGCCACAAAAAATGGCTAAGGCAAGTTTTGACGAGATGTTTGCACTCATAAAAAGCATTTCTTATCCAAGTAATAAGTCTAAGCATTTAATTGGCATGGCTAATTTACTGCTCTCCAAATTTGGCGGCGAAGTTCCAATGACAGTAGATGAACTGGTGGAGCTTCCGGGTGTGGGTCGTAAAACGGCCAATGTGATTACCAGTGTAATTGATCAACAACCCAATATGGCTGTAGACACACATGTATTTAGGGTGAGTAAAAGACTAGGGTTGGTAGCTCAAAAAGCAAGTACGCCACTTGCCGTAGAAAAAGAACTCATAAAAAATATCCCTTCGGAACTGGTGCACAAAGCACACCACTGGCTCATATTACATGGCAGGTATACTTGTCTCGCAAGAACGCCAAAATGTGACAGCTGTGGACTGCAAGCAAACTGTCGTTACTACAATACCAAGGTTTTAAAAGTCAAATCCTAGCGAGAAATAATAGATTGGCTTTCCTTTAAATACGCCTTTCATAGGCCATGCAGCATCTAGTTT
The DNA here is from genome assembly GCA_947459295.1 of Chitinophagaceae bacterium. Classification (GTDB taxonomy): domain Bacteria; phylum Bacteroidota; class Bacteroidia; order Chitinophagales; family Chitinophagaceae; genus Sediminibacterium. The sequence goes on along the minus strand of CANHCY010000022.1, from coordinate 20,549 downwards.
CATAAAGTAGCCAAGTAGGGTACTTCTTACACCAAATCCATAACCACCCGCAAAAGGTCCAAGTCCGCCCGCATCGAGTTTTACGACTACTGGAGAGTTGGCGTCAACAATCACATCACCTGGGCGTTTAATGCCGTTGTACTTGCCATTCCATGCCGTGCCTAAATCAATAAACTGCGTGAGTTGGAAGTTGCGGAGAAATGCGTTGTTGATTGGTTTATTAAATATAGTTGCAAAAAGCGGAAGTCTAAATTCTGAATTGATGACAAAGGCATTATTACCATTTGCAATATTTTGTTGGTAGCCTCTCATATTTACTGCTAAGGATTGGAAAGCATAGCTCTGGTCCTGTGCTGGAAAATTTTGACCATTAAACTTTGGATTGATCCAACTATCAACACCACCTAAGTAGTAAATAATTTTTTGTCCACCCCACGAAAAATCAGCAGCAGCTCGGCCGGCCCAGATAAAATTTCTGTAAATTTTATAATAGTAGCGCGCATCAAAACCTAAATTAAGCGTAGCCTTACCGTTATTCATTTCTGTTTTGAGGCTTGGCATATTGATGTCAAAGAAAATTTTATAGCGCAGTCCGTTCCAAATATTTTGTGTTGGATTAATGGTGTTATCATGTACATACTCTATGCGCGACACCATAAATTTACTAACTGTGTCAGGGTAAGCAAGTGCACCTGGATCTGGATAGCCTACGCTATTATCGAATGATTTTAATATACCCCTGTCTATACGAAGACCAAAAGTAGCTCGTAAGCTTTTTACTTCATTAAATGGATACGCAATATTACCTTGGTATAAATTGGTAATAAGCATATTTGTAAAAGGAGAATTAAAATAGTTGGTAACATTACTTCTATAATAAGTGGTACCCCAATCCAATCTCTTTTTGAAATTTTGGTAGCTAAAAATAATATCCTTGTCTTTTAAGTCGGTGCCAAAACGAATACCGCCCATAAACTTATGGTTCTCTAATAAATCGCTGGTACCAATTCTTAAATTAAAGTTGAAATTATTACCGTTGTTTAGTTGAATGGGCCCCGCACCGCCTGCATAAGGCTGGTATCTATTAAGCAATAAGTTATTTGAAAAGCCACTTAAAATATAATCGCTACTAAATTTAAGTCGGTAATCAAAAAGCTTCGAGTCGCTTAAAACATTTTTTGCTTTTGTCGTTAATAGGTCGGCTCTTTTTACAGAAAAGCTATCTACGGGTTCATCTGAAAACTCAGATTGAAAAAGATTGGCTCTTGTAGCGGTATCAATGCTTTTTTTGTATACAATCGCATTACCTTCTGATGCCCTCATTTCGTCCATTACTTTTTTCATGAAAGTAGTGGGTCTAATATTGAGGTTTCTCTTTTTAAGTGCGATAGAGTCTACGCGTAGTTTATATAAGAATTTATAATCGCCTTCGCGTCTTACTTCGCTTACCTGTCCTTTATCACCAGCAATTCTGGTTTCAAGTAAAGAGCTTTGGTAGTTGGTGATTGGGAATGTGTAGGTAGAGTCTTTGTATACCTGGAAAAAACTAATGCTATCTGGCTTCTCTCTTTGCCATGCATTAAGGGTAGAGTCAATTTCTTTTGGCGATGCATTTCGAAGCATATCGTCACCAATATGATACAGGGTATCTAGTCCATTTCTTTGCGTTGCAAAAAAACCAGCCCATCTATTCCCTACACCGTTTTCGTCGGATACAAAAGTAAAGTGATTGGTATTGTAGCCCATTGGATAGCTCGTGTTTCCATATTTTAAATTGGTGAGCTGCGTAATTTGTTTGTTTTTGCTATTGTTTAGATAGTCTACCATAAAAACATTGAAATGGTACCTGCTAGGAATGGCAGTATCACTATTCGGTGCATAGGGGCTAGGCCTGTTGGACGAAAATAGAATGCCCGATTTGTTAGGAAAAGAAACAAAACTTGGGTGCAAGTCATCATAAACGTCGTCTGTAAACTGCGTTAATTGGTTCTCTTCAATTTTATAAGTATAAATATCGGTATGACCATTTTTTGCAGCACTCATCACTAGATTATTGGCATCTAGCATGTAAGAGGCGTCTAAAATTTGGTCGATACCCTCAATTTTTTGCTTGAATCTTTTGATGCGTGTTACCACGTCATACACAAACATTTTGATCACGCTTTCTTCCGAATAAATCACTAGCAATTTGGTGCCTTTATTATCCCAGGCCATGATGGGATAGTTAGGATTGATATCCCCTTGGTTGGTTCTCATACCCGATTTTAATAGCACACGTCCATCATAAAAATTTTCCATCAGCTTAACACTGTAAATGCCTCTGTTAAATTCTACAACCGCATAATTGTTACTTTTTGGATTTGGGTTAGCCTGAAACCTGAAATAATCTTTTTTAGAAACGTCTTCTGAAATATTTAATTGACCTTTTGGTGCATTTTTTCGCTGACGAATATCTTTTGCGTATTTATCCTGTTCATACTCCATGAATTCAGAAAGCACTTCTTTAAATTTCTTTTTACAAACTTTTAAAAAGGCGCTGTTTAAGTTTTTATAAATTCTGGCTAAATAGAGTAGGTAGGTAATATTTTCCTTTCTGTACTTTACGCTTATAAAATTCCAGAATGCATGCCCAGCAAGGGTTGGCTTGTCAAATGCAAACTGATAAAAAGTATTGTATCTGCCACTAAGCATGGCACTTTTGAGTGCATCGTCTTTTTCTACACTCCAGTTTTCGGCAGCATACAAAACATAACCATCTAGCATCCATTTTGGTAAATCAAGTAATGCTTGGTTGCTTGCAAACTCTCCAATATCTTCTCCAAAAAGCAAATTATCAGATAAAACTTTTGCAATGCCTTCTTTAATTTGTCTTTTTAAATTGGCGTGGTTGCCATCAAAATAAACCACAATCTTATTGTTTACCAGTTTTGTTAGACCGCCCGCACTTTGCCAATCGGATCCAAGTCCAATATTGCTGCTTTTATAATCATCATAATTACTATACACAATAATATTGGCCCTACGTTGTAAAGCGTATTCTACAAAATTTTCGATTGCTCCTAATTCCTGCTCGGCTACCTGTGCCACAAACTTGCCAAGTTCTACGCCACCTTGTGAAGTGTACGTATTAAAATTGGGTGATTGATGAAATTTCCACACCAGCTTTTTATGTTGCACCCTATTTTTACCAAACTCAACAGCATTCACCTGCGCCTGGCTAAAAACAGCCAAACTACTCATGATAAAAATTAGTCCTATTCTTTTCAATTTCATATCCGAACTTTAGTGTTTTAAAATTAGTCAATTACCTTGTAAAATTTTCATAAAACGACCATGATCCATATCAAAGCCTTCACTTTTAGCCCAATTTCAGAAAATACCTATGTTTTATACAACAACGAGGGCAAAGCTGTCATTATTGACCCTGGTTGTTACTTCCCCGCCGAACAAGAAACTTTAAAAAATTTCTTGACGGATAATCACTTAACCCCGGTATACCTGCTTAATACCCACTGCCACCTCGATCATGTTTTTGGCAACAAATGGGTGCACGAAACGTATGGGTTGGAACTACATATGCATCCAAATGAGGAAGCTATGTTAGCCTTGGCGCCTGTATCTGGAGAACGTTGGGGCTTGCCTTTTCAAAACTATGCTGGGCCGCTCCATTTTTTAAATGACGGTGATACTGTTTTATTGGGTGACACTGAAATACATGTGATTCTAGCACCTGGTCATTCGCCCGGAAGTATTTGCTTTTATATCCCATCCCAAGGTGATTTGATGGGAGGTGACGTTTTATTTAGAGGAAGTATTGGCAGAACTGACCTTCCAGGTGGCGATACAGAAACCCTGCTCACCAGTATTCGTGAAAAACTTTGGGTATTACCTGACGAAACAGTCGTGTATTCGGGACATGGCATTAAAACAACCATTGGATACGAAAAACGAAACAATCCATTTTTATAGAGACGTTATTACTGCATCCGATATGTTTTTAAGAGCATGAGTCCTATATTTTTATAGGGCGGTATATAGTCTTGAAAACTTGTTTTTGCAATCCCTTTTAGTTGCGCATTCATTTGTTTCCAAATGTCTCGCCAAACGATATCTTGCCCTTTTTCAAGCACTTCTGAAAGCGCAGTTAAAAAAGCCGCATTAATGACTCCCCTGCCTATTTGCTTACTCGCAACTACCTGTGTTTCTGGCGCGCGCTTTAGTACCGCTGCTAATTTTTGATAACCGCCACAACTCCCTAGTAGTACAAGTTTAGCGCCACTATCAATACCTGCGATGGTATGGTTTGCATAATAGCTGTGTCCTCTATGAACAATAATACTAGGCGTTATTTGCCCCGCTATTAAATAAGCCGTTAAACTGTCTTGCGCCTTAAGATCCAGTTCTTCTTTTTCATCGAGCGGTGCATTTGCATAAATACTTACGCGGCCATTTGTGCTGCTTACTTCGGTCCAATATTTTTGCTTGATCGTTTTCCAACCAGTTTTGTTAAAACTATTTATAAACCGGTCAAAATTTTGTACGCCATCTTTATCGCCATAAAAATATTGCCTAATCACTACTTTTTGTTGACTGCTTTTTAAAGATTCAAACCCAAGTATACCAAGGTTATTAAGTAACTCAAGCGTTTTATTATTTGTTTTATTATCTTCTAAAACTGCTGTACATAAATCGTCTAATAAGCGATATAGCGCAATACTTTTATTTTTTCTAATTTCTGTAAGTAATAAATTTTGTATACTGGTATCAGTGATGCTTGAAAAAGCATCAGCAACATCTACAGCGTCTTCTAATGTGGGTGCCTTGTCTAAATCACGCACAAAACTGCGCATATAATAACCACTTGTATCTAGTGGCATATGCGATAAAAAATTTTGGAGCGTGTTATAATTGGCGGCTACTGCAATAAATTTTTTAAAATAATCTTGATGCACCATTGTTAATAATGCACTCGTACTTTTAGTACCAAGTTTTTGAATGATGAGCGGGTAAATACCTGATACAAAACTAGAAGTATATAGTTCGTCGGCACCGAGTACTGCTATATAATAAAGTTCTTGAGGTGTTAAGTTGCTTAGTTTTTTGAACCGAATGCTAGCTGTCTCGGTTTCATGTAAACCATTGATATCATTAACGTACAGCTCCATTACCCGGTTTTTAAGTTTTGTCAGAAGCGCTGTTTCTGCCACTGGTTTTTCACCTGCTTTTTTACTTTGCACCTGTTGGATTCTGGTATGTACTAAAAGTTTAAAATAGTTTTCGGATTGGTTTTCGGGTATGAGTGGCGTAATGGTGTCAATACTCATTTTTCCGGTATAAAGTGCGTCTAAAAACGGAAAATAATAGCGCCCTGTTTTCATAAATGCAAGCCTACCTATCCATTTAACAAGTGGGTGATTAATAGACTGAATTTTTTTTCCAAGGGCACTAGGGGCAGCTGCATAATTGTATACCATTTCTGCATTGGTAAATGCAGTAGCAATGAGTATGCTATCGGCATATCTATTACTTGAAATTTCGGAGCCTATCTTGTCAAGAATTTGCAATACCTGATCCGGATTGTTCTGGCAGTTTTTTAAAACGAGGATATCCTTTGCCGCAGCAAAACCAATATTATCTGTGAAACTTCCAGTCGTTAATACTATACTTCCAATTTTGCTATTTTCATTTGCGACAATAGCGCTCATGTTAAGTCCTTTTGCACTCAGGTGCATAGCAGTGGTAAATGCACGAATGCATCTTGCAACTTCTTCCGGTTTTATTTTATTGAGTTTTAGCCCTAACTGAATTTCAGATAATAGATTATTGATGCCGCGTAACCATTTAAATTTTTCATTGTCGCGAAGTGAGGCATTTGATTCAATCCATTTTCTATTTTCAAAAACCGCAACTTGAATACTATCTCTTAGTGGTAAATTTTGGACAATAGAAGGATAACCGATGAGTGTTTTTTCATTTTCAATGATATAATCGTGACTCAACCCCCTCATGGTAGGAATGGGGGGCATTTGATGGTCCTTATTAATGGATTGAGCACCTAGGGTCATTGTGCACAGGACTGCCCATAGTATTAGGGTTATTGGCAAATAAACCGCATTTAATATGTAGCCCTTATTTTTCATGGTCGAACCTTGTAAAAATACAACCTTCTAATCCAGTTGGCGCCTTATTTTGTTAAGGCGTCCTTAAAAGGCTTAACAATTACATAATATCCCTAAAAGGCGACTTTACCAATCTTTAAAATTAAATTTGTGTAAACTACCTATCAATTATGGCTGCCGCCCCTCTTAAAAAAATATTGATTGCCGACGACGAACCCGATATTTTAGAAATAGTGGGCTACAATTTACAAAAAGAAGGCTACGAGGTACACACTGCTAAAAATGGCGATGAGGCCGTGGATCTAGCAAAAAAAATCAAACCAGATTTACTGATACTCGATATTATGATGCCTAAAAAAACGGGCATCCAGGTTTGTGAAATATTGCGCGCGCAAACCGAATTTAAAGAAACGCTCATTATTTTTTTAACGGCCATGAGTGACGAAGCATCACAAATAACGGGTCTAGAAATTGGCGCAGATGACTATGTCAATAAGCCCATTTCTCCAAAAGTGCTGGTAAGTCGTGTGAATGCTTTGTTTAGAAGGGTGTCACCTAAAGAAGCTTCTTCTGTAATGCAGTTTGGTTCTATGCAAATCGACAACATCAAGTTTATGGTAACTATTGGTGGCGATGAAAAGGTACTCGCTAAAAAAGAGTTCGAACTTTTACACTTACTCGCTTCTAGACCCGGCCGCGTTTTTTTACGCAACGAAATACTCTCACAAATTTGGGGTAACGAAGTGATTGTGGGCGATCGAACTATTGATGTACATATCAGAAAGATCCGTCAAAAATTAGGAATCGACTGTATTACAACTGTTAAAGGCGTGGGATATAAATTTGATTTACCTTAATTTGCAGCATGAAAAACCTTTCCATTCAGCAACTGGCGGCCTTTGCAGCAGCTATCATAGCACTTGGTTTTTCTAGCACTATTGGTTTCATTTACCATAGTTGGTTTCATTTTGCCGTTACTTTTTTAACCACAGGTATCGCATCTTATTTACTGATCCGTTATATTTTTGAAATTTTCGTAAACCGAAAAATCAAACTTATTTACAAGCTCATATACCAAACAAAAGCAACGAAAAGAGAAGAAACCTATTTCAAGTATATTTTACCAAAAAAAGAACTTGATGAAGTTGGAGAAGAAGTAGTGCAGTGGGCTGAACAAAGAAGCGCCGAGATTGAGCAACTTAAAACAAACGAAAACTACCGCAAAGAATTTTTACAAAACCTATCACACGAAATTAAAACCCCCATTTTTGCGATTCAGGGATATGTAGACACTTTATTAGATGGTGCACTCGAAAGTCCAGAAACGGCCGTTCGCTTTTTAAAAAATGCGTCTAAAAATGTAGACCGGATGGTAAATCTGGTAAAAGATCTCGATGAAATTGCAAAGCTTGAAATGGGGGAACAGCCACTTAACAAGTCTACTTTTTTTATACAAGATATCATCAAAGAAGTGTTTGATGCTTTATCTATTAAGGCCGCCAAACAAAATATTAGCTGCAGTTTTAAAAAAGGATCAGAGGGTCAAACATTGGTGTTTGCCGACAAAGAAAAAGTACGACAAGTACTCAATAATTTAGTGGTCAATGCATCTAAATACGGAAAGCAAGACGGATCTATTATAGCTAGTGTTTACAAAACCGACGAAGACCATGTGCTTATTGAAATTAGCGACGATGGCATTGGTATCGCTGAAGAACATTTACCCCGCATTTTTGAACGTTTTTACAGAACCGATAAAGGGCGCAGCAGAGACGCTGGTGGTGCAGGAATTGGACTTGCTATTTGCAAACATATTATTGAAGCGCATGGTCAAACCATACATGTGCGTAGTAAATTAGAAATTGGTACCACCATTGGATTTACGCTAGCAACTACTGCATAATTCTTTTTCTATATTCCCAATCTCTGCCTATTTTGCAGGCTTAATACGCATTTCAAATGGCTAAAATTTTAGTAACGGGCGGTTGTGGTTATATAGGTTCACATACTATTGTAGATTTATTGGCAAACGGATTTGATGTTATCTCTATAGACAACTTTTCTAGGTCTTCAAATTATGCAGTAGCAGCCATCGAAAAAATTACAGGCAAGCGTATAAAAAACTACGAAGTAGATTTAAAAAACTTTGATGATACATTAGCGGTTTTTCAGGAAAACCCAGACATCGCTGGTATTATTCATTTTGCGGCGTACAAGGCGGTTGGCGAATCGGTACAGGAGCCTTTGTTTTATTATGAAAACAATATTGGATCACTCGTAAATATTTTGAAGTGTGTGCAGGAGTTTGATATTCCTCATTTTGTATTTTCATCTTCTTGCACCGTGTATGGCAATCCGGATGCATCACCAGTTACTGAAATTTCGGAAGTTAAAAAAGCAGAATCACCTTATGGCGCTACTAAGCAAATGGGTGAAGAAATACTACAAAATATTTCCGCAGCAGGTGGTGCAAATGTTATACTGCTTCGTTATTTCAATCCAGTAGGTGCACACCCTTCTGCACTAATTGGTGAACTGCCTATTGGACGACCACAAAATCTAGTGCCTGCCATTACACAAACAGCCATTGGTAAACTACCTACAATGATGGTGTATGGTAATGACTATCCAACCCGTGATGGTAGTTGTATTAGAGACTATATCCATGTATGTGATATTGCTAGTGCGCATACACTTGCACTACAATATTTGTTAGCAGATAAAAATGCGGAAGCTTGCGAAGTATTTAATTTAGGAACGGGAAACGGTATTTCTGTACTCGAAGCTATTCAAACTTTTGAAGCAGTGAGCGGGACAAAGTTAAATTATGAAATAGGTCCACGCAGGGCTGGAGATATTGTGGCCATTTATGCCAATAATGAAAAAGCCATTAGTAAACTCGGTTGGAAAATTCATTATTCCATAGACGATATGATGCGCACAGCTTGGGCTTGGGAAAAAGAGGTGCAACTAAAAGAGTCGATTGCAAAAAACTAGTTTATTGCACGAGCATTTTTTCGGCGTTTTCTGCCATTTGTAAAGCCTCAATAAATTCTTCAATTTCACCTCCAACAACAGCGTCTAAATTATACGAGGTTAAACCAATGCGGTGGTCTGTAACCCTTCCCTGTGGCCAGTTGTAGGTTCTTATTTTAGCACTTCTATCACCTGTACTTACGAGTGTTTTACGCCTTGTAGATATTTCTTCTTCTTGTTTACGCACCTGCTCTTCGTATAATTTAGTACGAAGCATATTCATTGCTTTTTCGCGGTTACCAAGTTGTGATCTTTCTGTTTGACAAACGACTACAACACCGGTAGGAATATGCGTTAAAAAAACTTTTGTTTCTACTTTGTTTACGTTTTGTCCACCCGCACCACCACTTCTCGCGGTTTCCATTTTCACATCACTCTCTTTCAATTCAAAATCTACTTCTTCTGCTTCAGGCATTACTGCAACCGTTGCAGCTGATGTATGCACACGACCTTGTGTTTCTGTGTTTGGAACACGTTGCACACGGTGTACGCCACTTTCAAATTTGAGCGTGCCATATACGTCTTCTCCAGTTACTTCAAGTATCACTTCTTTGTAGCCACCAACGGTGCCTTCACTTTCACTTACCACGGCTGTCTTCCAGCCTTTTTTTGCACAGTAACGTAAATACATACCTAATAAATCACCGGCAAATAAACTGGCTTCGTCTCCGCCTGTTCCAGCTCTAATTTCTAAAATAGCATTTTTGTCGTCCTGCGGATCTTTAGGAATCAAGAGCTTGGTTAAAGTGGCTTCTAATTGTTCCTTTTGAATTTCTAAATCTGGTAATTCCATTTTAGCCAACTCACGCATGTCTTCATCACTACTACTTTGGCTCTCTTTTGCAAATGCATAATCCGAAAGCACCCTAACATATTTTTCGTAAGGCTGTACAATTTTTTCTAATGAACGGTACTCCTTACTATATGCTCCAAACTGTTTTTGGTCATTGATAATTTCGGGATTGGTAAGGGCAATGCCTACCTGATCAAAACGTGCTTTTATGGCTTCTAACTTATCGAGCATAGGGTATTGTAGTTCTTATTGGAGGGCAAATTTACGTTATTCGGGTGGAGATTTTCAACCTAAATGAGTCTAAAGAATACTTATCTTCCCGTATAATTTTAGATATATGCGTTACAAACTCAGTTCGGCACTAGCTTTTATTCTATTTATGGCGCTTTCTGCCAAGGCTCAAATGCCTGGCCAAACCGCTGATATCCTTATAAAAAACGCCAAAATTTTAGATGGCACAGGAAATTCATGGTTTTATGGCGACATCGCTATTGGCGGTGGGATAATCATCCAAATTGGAAAACTGTCTAGCTGGAATGCTAAAAAAGTAATTGATGCGACCGGCCTTGTAGCAGCCCCAGGTTTTATTGATGTGCACACGCACATAGAGGGTGATGAAGTAAAGAATCCGGAAGCAACTAATTTTATTTATGATGGTGTAACAACAGTTATTACGGGTAATTGCGGATCGTCGGATGCAAATATTGGAAAATACCTCCGCAAAATTGATAGCCTACAAACTTCGGTTAATGTAGCGGTGCTTGTTGGTCACAACGATGTGAGAAAAGCGGTGATGGGAAGAGCTAGCCGAAATCCTACCGAAGCAGAAATGCAAGCCATGGAAAAGATAATAGACAAAGCGATGCGTGATGGAGCTGTTGGCATGTCTACAGGACTTATTTACATTCCGGGCACCTATTCTACCACCGAAGAAATTGTGCGATTGGCAAAAGTAGCAGCAAAATATAATGGTGTTTATGCTTCCCATATGCGGGACGAAGGGGATAGTGTAGTAGAAGCTATTAACGAAGCGCTTTATATTGGAACTGCTGCAAACATGCCTGTTCAAATTTCTCATTTTAAATTAAGTGGACAACAAAACTGGGGAAGAAGTAGTGAAACCCTTCCACTCATTATCAATGCTCGAAAAAAAGGACTTGATGTAACCATTGATCAATACCCGTATACCGCAAGTAGTACTTCTTTAAGTACACTGATTCCAGACTGGGTTCTTGCAGACGGACAAGACTCAATAGTATCAAGGCTTTCAAGGTCTTCCGTACGAAAAGAAGTGACTAGCTATATGTTAGCAAGACTTGCAAAAAGAAAACTTCAACATTTTAGTTATCCGGTAGTAGCTAGTTACAAATCAGACAGTTCGTTTAATGGAAAAAGTATTGAAGAAGTAAACTTATTTCTAGGAAAAAAACACACCGCTGCACAAGAAGCAGAAACAATTATTCAGATGATGGAAAAGGGTGGCGCTTCCATGGTATTTCATGGCATGAGTGAATTAGATATTAAAGCCATTATGCGCTATCCATTTAATATGTTTGCTTCTGATGCAAGTATTCGTGTGTACAAAGAAGGCAATCCACATCCAAGAGGCTATGGTACAAATGCTAGGGTGTTAAAAAAATATGTACGTGAAGAAAATGTAATTGGTTTAGAAGAAGCGGTACGCCGAATGACATCTTTACCTGCGCAAAAATTTGGTTTTACTGATAGAGGGTTACTTCGTCAAAATTTTGCTGCTGACATTGTTTTATTCAATGAAGCCGAAGTAGGTGATAGGGCCGAATATAAAAATCCACACCAGTATGCAACAGGGTTTAATTACGTAATTGTCAACGGTATTGTTACCGTTGATGCGGGCGTGCACACGGGTGCAAGAGCAGGTGTTGCTATCAGAAAATAAAATCGAAATAATTTATTCTTCGATATGCTTTTGAAAGCTAATATGGTACTCCTGAATTTGTGAAGGATTTGTAGGCGTAAGTGTAAAGCTAATTTTTATGCTTCCGTTTTTTGCATGGATATAATAATAACCACGCAGTTCATTTTCCGGCATAAAATTTCCAGATCCAATAATAGGTCCAGCTGCTTCAAAAATTGAACTCGCTTCTTTGATTAACGTATCTATTTTATAATCATCAAAAAAGTTTTCGGCAAATAAATTAGAAGCTACTGCGTTTTTCCAACTAGGCAAAAGCGCCGTTAATTGTGTTTGTGCATTTTTTAATGCTGCAGATGCTGGTAAGATTCTGGGTTGTAAATTTACATTGCCCATTCTTAAAATGGTATCAATCACCATGGTATTGAGTACTGCTGTTGGCGCATAGGTTACGTTAGCTAGCAGTATCACGCCTAATCCATACTCAGGTAAAAATCTCCAGTTGCTTCCAAATCCAGGAAGTCCACCACTATGCGCAATGCTTGTTCGACCCGTGCAATCTTTTAACCAACTTAATCCATAACCATAAGCGGCAGTTGTTGCACAAGCTCTACCTGAAGGGTATTTGTATGAGGCGTTGAGTCCAATAAATCTACTAGGCTGGTGCATTTCTCTAATCGAGCTTCTGCTAATGGGTCCGGAGCTTGGGCCGTTTCGGGCTGGCCATGCATCTAGATGAAGCGATACATATTTACTAAAAGATGCTAGACTTGTAATCATGCCACCCATGGCGCCATAAATACCATCATGTAACAAAGGTTCTTCTTTCCAGTTATTATTGATCCATCTGTATCCATGCGCGAGCTTTGCATCATCAATGCTAGAAAATTCCCAACTGGCTTCCATGTTAAGTGGCTTCCAAATATTTTCTTTGATATACACACCATAATTTTTACCGGTTATTTTTTCTATGATATATCCAAGCATGGTAAAACCTACATTGCTGTATTCATAGGATAAACCAGTAGCGGTAGAAAAATGAATTCCTTTTTTGATGAATGCTAAAAATTCTTGAGACGTTTTTTCTAGCTGACGATCGCCCCAAGGATTGTCTTCTGGAAACCCTGCTGCGTGTGTGAGTAAATCTCTAATGGTGATGGGTGCTGCATCTGTGGTGAGTCCCTGATTTTTTAATTCAGGAATATATTTGCTGGCTTTATCGTCGAGGCTTAATTTACCTTCATCTCTTAATTTTAATATGGCCATCGCCGTAAAACTTTTAGACATGGAAGCAATTCTAAACATGCTCTTACTGGTAGCAGGTGCTTTGGTTTGCAAATTGGTATAGCCGCCACTCGTCTCGTACACTAGCTTTCCGTCTAGTACGATGCCAAAACTGTAGCCAGGAAAATGATTTTCTGCTGCATATTTTTGCACCATCTTTTCAACCACCGGAAATGCGATGCTCATTTTTTCTAGCCTATTACTGTCTTTGAAGTAAGGAGGTTGATAACCCACTTGTGCCGCAATAAAAAATGGTAGCAACCCAAAAGCTGCTACCATTTTAAATATCAATAATTTATTTTGTTGCATTAATCTCTGCTTGATAATTTACTAAGTAATCTTAAGATTTCTAAATATAACCATACAATGGTTACCATCAAACCAAAAGCTGCATACCACTCCATAAATTGAGGAGCACCCCTCTGTGCACCCTGCTCAATCATGTCAAAATCTAAAATTAAATTGAGTGCTGCAATTGCTACAATAAATAGGCTAATACCAATGCTTAACATAGAGTTATCTCTCACAAAACTTACGTCAACTCCAAATAAGCCAAGTACCCATGTAAGTAAATAAAAAATAGCGATGCCAAGTGTCGCGCTCATGATCATCGACTTAAATTTTTCGGTAGCCTTAATCACTTTAAAATTATAAAGCAAAAACATAGCAACAGCTACGCCAAATGTTAGACCTACTGCTTGTACCACAATGCCAGGGTAAAAAGCGTCGTTAAACACTTTTGATATAGCACCTAAAAATAGGCCTTCAAGTATTGCATACGCTGGAGCTAATGCAGGCGCCCAATTAGGTTTAAAACTAATGGCTAGTGCTGTTATTAATCCGCCTATAACACCCACAATCATAAGGGTTTGTGCAAGTGAAGGGTTGTTTTGATCAATTAAATGCCAAGTGTAGCCTGCGCCTGCAATTACACCAATGAGCATAAGTCCAAATTTGTTCATGGTGCCTCTAACAGACATCGTGCCTTCTGCGTTTGCCTGTGCATGACCGGCTTTGTCAAACATTTTTTCTGAAAGGGTAGGATTTCCTGATTCAAATAGTGCCATGGTTGTTTAATTTTTGTTACCCAAATATACAATAAGATTTATTTTAATAAACGACTCTTTTAAAGACTTTAACAGTTAAAAAACCATTTGCTACCTCCTCAGTAAATTGTAACTTTACCGCAATTAAAGAAGCCCATGGAAAAGAAGGAAACATTACTGCAAGACGTCGTAATTAAGTTTGCTGGTGACAGTGGAGACGGTATGCAATTAACTGGTCAGCAGTTTACCAATAACACCGCGTTACTTGGTATTGATCTGGCTACTTTTCCAGACTTCCCCGCAGAAATTCGTGCTCCTATTGGAACGCTTCCAGGTGTGAGTGGATTTCAACTTCGGTTTTCTAGTGACCGTGTTTTTACACCCGGCGATGATTGTGATGTACTTGTGGCGATGAATGCTGCAGCATTAAAAGTAAATTTAAAAGCCATTAAAAAAGGCGGAAAAATAATTGCTAACGTAGATGGTTTTGATGCAAAAAATTTACGACTTGCCAATTACCCAGATGGTGTGAACCCCATAGAGGACGGCAGTTTGGAGGGTTTTGAACTCATCAAAGTAGACGTTACCAAACTTACCCGTGAAGCTTTAAAAGATTTTACTGATTTAGGTACCAAAGAAAGAGACCGTGCAAAAAATATGTTTGTATTAGGTCTCATTTATTGGATGTACAATAGAAATTTAGACAACACCATTACTTTCTTAAATGAAAAGTTTGGTAAAAAAGATACCATCCTTCAAAGTAATATTAAAGTGTTGCAGGCAGGGTTTAACTATGGTGATACCACCGAAACTTTTTCGAGCCGTTACAGGGTAGAAAAAGCTAAAATGGTACCCGGAACCTACCGTAGCATTATGGGTAATCAGGCCCTTTCGATGGGTTTAATTGCTGCTAGTGAAAAATCGGGCTTATCTATATTTTTAGGCACGTATCCGATTACACCGGCTTCCGATATATTACACGAGCTCAGTAAGCACAAGGCTTTTGGTATTAAAACCTTTCAAGCCGAAGATGAAATTGCAGGTATCTCTGCAGCCATTGGCGCTAGTTATGGTGGTTCTATAGGAATAACCACTACATCTGGGCCGGGTATGGCACTTAAAACAGAAGCGATGGGCCTTGCTGTTATGTTAGAGATTCCACTTGTAATTATAAATATTCAACGAGGTGGTCCTTCTACCGGACTTCCTACCAAAACAGAGCAGAGTGATTTGTTGCAAGCCTATTATGGCCGTAATGGAGAATGCCCAATGCCAATTGTTGCTTCTTCTACACCTAGCGACTGTTTTGATGCAGCATACGAAGCGGTGCGTATTGCTGTACAACATATGACCCCTGTTATACTATTAAGTGACGGATATATTGCCAATGGCGCGGAGCCATGGAAATTTCCTGTTGCTGCAGATTTAGCGCCTATACAAGTGACTTTTAAAACAACACTTGATGAAGGGGAAACAAAATTCATGCCGTATAAAAGAGACGAAAAGTTGGTGCGTCCATGGGCGGTTCCGGGAACGGCAGGTTTTGAACACCGTATTGGTGGTATCGAAAAACAAGATATTACAGGTAATGTGAGTTACGATCCGGATAATCACCAGCACATGGTAAATACCCGTCAGGCCAAAGTAGATAAAATTGCAGACTATATTCCTCTTCAACAATTGGATAGTGGTGCAGCAACTGGTAAAGTATTGGTACTAGGTTGGGGTTCTACCTATGGTGCTATTAAAACGGCTGTTACAGAATTACAAGCCGCAGGACATGCGGTAAGCCATGCACATATTAAATATATGCGTCCTTTCCCTAAAAATTTAGGAAGTATCATTGCCGGATTTGATAAAGTATTAATTCCTGAACTAAACAATGGTCAACTCATTAAAATAATTAGAGACCAGTATTTAGTAGATGCAAAAGGATACAATAAGGTAATGGGTATTCCAATCACCAAAGGTGAAATTATAGAGACCGTATTAAATATGCTTTAATCGACTAGTCTTTATTGCCCGCCGAAAATATTTGATCTACAGCGCCACCCAGCATTGGAAATTTTTCTTTTACAAAACCAGCAATAGTTGCAATGGCTTGTTGTGCTTGTTCTGGCGTTAATGCAGCTTCTTTAACTAAGCGTTCTACTAATTCGTTCATATCAATTGTTTTAAGCAACTTTTAGAGAACTAAGTTTGCTTTTGCTAAACTTTTGTTCTGCGTAATCAAGGGTAACAATAAATTTTTTCGTATCGGTGCCCGGAAGTTCAAACATGGCGTCCGTTAAAATACTTTCACAAATACTTCTAAGGCCTCTCGCTCCAAGTTTATATTCCATGGCTTTGCCTACCATAAAATCAAGTACTTCTTCTTCTATAATAAGTTCAATGCCTTCTAGTTCAAATAAACGGTGGTATTGTTTGAGTAACGAGTTTTTTGGCTCTGTTAAAATACTGCGTAAAATACCAGCATCCAATGGCTCTAAGTGCGTAACCACTGGAAGCCTTCCCAGTAGTTCTGGAATGAGACCAAAGCTTTTTAAATCTTGCGCATTGATAAATTGCAGTAAATTTTTTCTTGCATTTTCCTGCTCGTCTTTATTAACGCTAAAGCCAATGGCATTGGTGTTAATACGTCTCGCAATTACTTTATCGATTCCATCAAAAGCGCCACCGCAAATAAATAAAATATTTTTAGTGTCTACCTTAATCATTTTTTGTTCGGGGTGCTTGCGACCACCTTGTGGTGGCACTAGTGCTTCGGTACCCTCCAACATTTTTAATAAACCTTGCTGCACACCTTCGCCACTTACATCACGTGTAATAGATGGATTATCTCCTTTGCGTGCAATTTTATCAATTTCATCTACGTATACAATACCTCTTTCGGCGGCGGTTACGTCGTAATCACAGTTTTGTAATAATCGCGTAAGCATACTTTCAACATCTTCCCCCACATAGCCTGCTTCTGTAAAAACAGTGGCATCTACAATCGCAAAAGGAACATTTAAAAGTCTGGCGATAGTTTTTGCAAGTAATGTTTTACCAGTACCAGTTTCACCCACCATAATAATGTTGCTCTTTTCAATTTCAACATCATCAGCTTGTGGTTTTTGTGCCACACGCTTAAAGTGATTGTAAACCGCTACGGACAATATTTTTTTTGCATCATCCTGGCCAATAATGTATTCGTCTAAAAACTTTTTTATTTCTATGGGCTTTCGCACATTGAGTTTAAAGTTTCCTTTGTCGCCCTCTTTTTTAACCGTCACTTCTTGAGCGATAATTTCTTGTGCATGCTCTACACAGTTTTCGCAAATATGCGACTGCTGCCCTGCAATGAGAATTTTTACCTCATCACGGCTTCTGCCACAAAAAGAACAGGTTAATTGATTTGCTTTTGCCATAAAACGTTTGCTCCTTATATCTTTTCTAGTACACTATCCACAATACCATACGCCACAGCTTCTTTAGCGTCCATCCAGTAATCACGATCAAAGTCTTTCATGATTTGATCTACTGTTTTGCCACAGTTTTCAGCTAAAATGCGCGCACCAATCGCTTTTGTTTTTATAATTTGTTCGGCTTGAATTTCAATATCAGCGCTTTTGGCTTGCATGTAACCACCAAGGCTAGGCTGGTGAATCATCACTTCGCCGTGCGGATAAATAAATCGCTTGCCTTTGGCACCAGCACTTAATAAAATAGAACCCATGCTAGCCGCAAGTCCCATACAAATGGTAGATACCGGACTCTGAATAAGTTTCATGGTATCATACATCACCATACCACTAGTTACAATGCCACCTGGGCTATTGATGTAAAATTTAATTTCTGCACCTGGCTTATCTGCGTCTAATAAAAGTAGTTTGTTCACTACATCTTTAGCAGAATTGTCATCCACTACGCCCCATAAATAAACGGTTCTCTTTTCAAAGAAAAGTTTTTCCATTTTTTTCATGAGCATGCCGTTGTGTACAGGCTTGTCTTCTTTTACAGATTCTTCCTCGTCTTCCATTAAGTATGGATTTACAATATATTTTAAGTCTGTCATGTCGTTGTTATTTTTTTTCTTTGCGTGGGTTGGTTAATAATACTTCATCTACCAGTCCATATTCTTTTGCATCTGCAGCAGTCATCCAAAAGTCTCTATCGCTATCTTTTGCAATTGTAGCTTCGTCTTTACCAGTATGATGTGCTGTGATAGCATATAATTCTGATCTTAATTTTTTAATTTCTCTTGCAGTGATTTCAATATCTGTTGCTTGACCACCAATGGCGCCACTAGGTTGGTGCATCATGATACGACTATGCTTTAGGGCAGTGCGTTTTCCTTTAACACCAGCGCATAATAAAATTTGTCCCATGCTTGCTGCCATGCCCGTACAAATAGTGGCAACGTCTGGTCCAATAAATTGCATGGTATCATAAATACCAAGTCCTGCATATACACTACCTCCTGGGCTATTGATATACATTTGGATATCGCGGGTACGGTCCGTACTTTCTAGAAACAATAGCTGCGCTGTAACAATATTTGCTACGTAGTCATTAATACCTTCGCCCAAAAATATAATACGGTCCATCATTAAACGTGAAAACACATCCATGCTAGCCACGTTCATGGGGCGCTCCTCAATAATATAAGGAGTAAGGTTGGTTACCTGGCTGTAATTGTGCAGTGTGGCACTACTAATACCGCGGTGCTTAATAGCATACTGCTCAAATTCTTTTCCTAGATTCATATACTTTTATTTTCGCTTTGAAGATAAGTTATTTGCTTTTTCGGTTGCTTAGTACTGTGGCAAATACTATGCAAATTTTTAGCCAAAAGACAAGTAGTCAGGTTTTTTAGCCTGATTTCATAAAAAAAGCCGGGTTGCCCCAGCTTTTTCCTATAATTATATAAGATTAGTGGTTGTGATTGTGCAATTTCTTTGCAAAATCTTCGGCACTAATGCTTTCTTCTTTGGCAGAAACCTGTGCTTCAATGATGCCAAATAATTTTTCGGTACTAATGCGGTGGTAGCTATCCTCCACAAACTTGCGGTCTTGCATCATGCGGTTTGCATAATCTTCAACCCATTGTTGGTTGTCACCTAAAGCACCTAGTTGACCGCCCATATAGCTAAACAATTGTTGCTTAGCAAAATCACGGATATCGTCAGGCATTACTTCAATTTTATTATCGGCAGCTAATTTGCTACTTACAAGTGTCCATTTTAATTGACCAGCAAAGCTTGGGTAATCTGCTTCCGCTTCCGCTTGTGTTTTTGGTTTTTCGCCACCTGTTTGTAACCAACGCTTTAAAAACCCTTCTGGTAATTCTATTGGGGTATGGTCTACAAAGTGGTGGTAAATTTGGTCGTGAATTTGATTGCGAGATTGCGCATCATAATAAGCTTCCATTTCCTTTTTCACTTCTGCAGTAAATTCTTCGGCAGTTGCAATAGCGGCGTTTGGATATACGCTTGCAAAAAATTCAGCGTTCATTTCAGCCTTTTCTACTAGACCTACCTTTGTAATTTGTAAGCTAAAATATTTATCAGCATCTGCATCTGTTAATCCTAAATCAGCTAAAATTGCTTCTTTTTCTTTCGCTTCAAACGCTTTGCCCAATTGCAATACAACGCTATCGTCGTTTTTCTTTCCTATTAAATTCTTTCTAAATTTAGGCTCAAAATATTTAACAAGTAAAGAGTTGTCTTTTGTGATACCACCTTCAACAGCTACACCAGCCTTGTCGCACTCAACAAACTTTACATTTAGCACATTGTCATCACCAGTTACGGCTTCAGGCTCTGTCATTTTACCACTACGAATTTGTAAACGCTCAAGTTCGTCTTGTAGCATTTGATCCGTTACGTTTATTTTATAGCGTGTAACTTTTACTTTTTTAACGTCAATATCTACTGCTGGCTTAAGTCCAATTTCAAAAGCAAACGTATAGCTCTCTGGATTGTTGATGTCCATATTGCGTAACTCGCTATCTAAAGGAAGTGGTTGCGCAAAAATATCTAGTTGTTCTGCTTGTAAGTAGTTATTTAATTCCTGCTCTACTGTTTTTAAAACTTCATCTGTAAAAACGCTTTGACCGTACATTTTTTTAACAAGTCCTGCAGGCACCATTCCTTTTCTAAAACCAGGAATATTTGCTGTTTTTGCATATTTTTTGAGGCTCACTTCAAAATTACCTAAGTAGTCTGCCTTATCTAAGGTTACCGTTAGTTTGTCTGTAAGCTTCGCAATGTTCTCTCTCGTAACTTTTGCCATGTCTTCTTATTTATAAGGTTTTGCCTGAGGCCCAAATAGGCCAAAGGGGTTAAATGGGCTGCAAAGGTAAGAATTGTAGGCTAAAAACAGCTCTATTATTT
>CANHCY010000021.1 GCA_947459295.1 Chitinophagaceae bacterium | reverse complement strand
TAATAGCGCTATGGCACAAAAGATATATACCAAAACAGGAGATCTAGGTTTAACCTCATTAATAGGGGGTACAAAAGTGCCCAAAAGCAATTTAAGAATTGAAACTTACGGAACTGTCGATGAACTTAACTCATACATTGGGTTGGTGTCTGATATGTTTGCACACGACCATACCCGCACTTTATTAAAAGAAGCCCAAGACCGTTTATTTACAGTAGGGTCTTCATTAGCATGTGACCCGGACAAAGAGCCGCTCATGAAAATTCCTGATTTAAAAGAAGAAGACATTACTTTATTAGAGCGTGAAATAGATGCGATGAATGAAGTACTGGTGCCTATGAAATCATTTATTATTCCGGGTGGTGATGTGGCCGTTTCTCATGCGCACGTTGCTAGATGTATTTGCAGAAGAGCAGAAAGAGGTTGCGTTAATCTAATCGAAAACGAATTATTTGTAGACCCACTTGTCATTAAATACCTAAACCGTTTATCGGATTATTTATTTACGTTGGCGCGCTTTATTTCGCATACCAATGGTGCTCAGGAACTAGCCTGGAAGCCGCGCGTATAAGTTTTGTACTATTTTATGGAGCGTCTACGATGTGTCCATCCTTCATGTGAATGACACGATCACTCATTTTTGCGAGTGCTTCATTGTGCGTTACAATTAAAAATGTTTGACCCATTGTTTTTTGTAAATGCAAAAACAGTTCGTGTAATTCCTGTGCATGTTTGCTATCTAAATTTCCGGTAGGCTCGTCTGCAAAAACAATGTCTGGATTGTTAATGAGTGCTCTTGCTACTGCAACTCTTTGTTGTTCTCCTCCCGATAGCTCTAATGGTTTATGAGATGCTCTATCTTGTAATCCTAATATTTTTAAAAGGTCAAGAGCCCTCGCTTCTAAATCATTTTTATTGGTGCCCGCAATCCATCCTGGAATACACACATTTTCGAGTGCTGTAAACTCCGGTAACAAATGATGAAATTGAAACACAAAACCAATATGTTGGTTTCTAAATTTTGCGAGTTCCTTTTCTTTTAAAGTATCGATGCGCTGGTCATTGATCCAAATTTCTCCCGAATTGGCTTTGTCTAAACTGCCCAAAATATGGAGTAAAGTGCTTTTTCCTGCCCCCGATGAGCCTACAATACTTACGATTTCCGCCTTATTTACAAAAATATCTACGCCTTTTAGCACGTGCAGGCCGTTGTAAATGCGGGTAATATTAGTAGCTTTTAGCATGGATATGAGTGTGTTATACAGGTTTAAAGGCCTAAATGTTACTACAAACCTACATTAGTACGGGTTAAATTTAGCGAATATTAATAATTTGTTTACAGCTGGTGGGCAACTCCAATTTGGTAATTTGATAGATACGGCTACATTTGCAAAAATATTAAACACTGCATTATGTTTTGGACTTTAGAATTAGCCAGTTATTTAGAAGAGGCTCCTTGGCCTGCTACTAAGGACGAATTGATCGATTATTCTATTCGTAGCGGTGCGCCGATTGAAGTAGTTGAAAACCTTCAGGAATTAGAAGAAGAAGGTGATGTATTCGAAAGTATCGAAGACATTTGGCCAGACTATCCTAGTCAGGACGACTTCATGTTTAACGAAGACGAATACTAGAACGAAGCACATGATACTTGATGAGCTGTCGCAACTAAATAAATATGTAAAGGTCCACCCCAGATTTGAGGTGGCCTTTGCTTATATATTAGATACCAATTTTGATCATATGCCGGAAGGCAAGTATGAAGTGGATGGTAAAAATATAATTGCCATTATTGCAGATCAGCCCGGTGTTTCTATTTTAGATTCTTGTGCAAGTTTTGAATGTCATAATACGTACATCGACATTCAAGTTTGTTATAGTGGCATAGAAACGGTGGGTTGGAAATCACGCAGCACCTGTCTAGAACCTAGGGGTGAATACGATGCAAAAAGCGACGTCTTGTTTTTTGAAGACGCACCCGATCATTTCTTTAAACTGCACGCCGGTCAGTTTGGAATTTATTTTCCAGACGACGTACACGCACCTATGATAGGTGAGGGAAAAATCAGAAAACTAATTTTGAAAGTAAAAGTAGCCTAACTAGCTTTTCTTAAACGTAAGTTTAAAATAAAGCAGTACAAGTGACAATAGCATCACAATGGCGTTTGCAGCTATAACCGGCCCGCTGCCAGTGCTAATGCCATAGTAAAGCCAAATAATGGTGCTGAGTACTACAATGAGTATCATATAAATACTTAAATCACCAACACTCTTTGTTTTATAAGCCTGCCAAACCTGTGGCATAAAAGTAATGGCACTTAAAAAGGCGCCGATATAACCAATAATTTCGTTCATAAGATTTGTGTGATTAGTCTTTTAGACTAGTACGTTTGAATTGTCTTTGCGAATTATTCTTGGATTCCTAATTTTTGCATCACTTCGTTGCTTACGCCTGTCATAGAAAAACCACCATCATGGAATAGGTTTTGCATGGTAACCATACGTGTAAGATCAGAAAATAAAGTAACACAGTAATTAGCGCAATCCTCTGCGGTTGCATTGCCTAGTGGCGCAATCGCATTTGAGTAATCGTAAAAATCACCAAAGCCTTTGATACCAGTGCCTGCAGTGGTTTTAGTTGCCGATTGAGAAACGGTATTGATACGTACCTTTTTTTCTAGACCATAATGGTAACCAAAACTACGCGCGATAGATTCAAGCATTGCTTTAATGTCAGCCATATCGGTATAAAAAGGGAAGGTTCTTTGTGCAGCCATATAAGAAAGTGCAACAACGCTGCCCCATTCATTAATGGCGTCTAATTTTTTAGCAACCGCTAACATTTTGTGAAATGACATAGCAGAAACGTCGATGCCTTTCATAAAATAGTCGTAGTTAGACTCGGTGTACGGAACATTTTTTCTGATGTTCACGCTCATACCAATCGAGTGAAGTACAAAATCTATTTTACCACCTAGTACTTCTTGCGACTCGGTAAATAATTTTGTTAAATCTTCGATGCTAGTAGCATCGGCAGGGATAATTTTTGAATTAGTAGCCTCTGCTAATTTATTGATCTCACCCATGCGCATAGCAATAGGTGCGTTGGTTAATACAAATGTGGCGCCTTCTTCGTGCGCTTTTTCAGCGACTTTCCAAGCTATAGAATTAGCGTCTAATGCGCCAGTGATAATACCTCTTTTTCCTTTTAATAAGTTGTAAGCCATAGTTTGTTGTTTACGTATCGTAAAAGTAAATAAAATAGATTAAATGACCCTTATTCTTCCACCATTTCTGTGGCAGTAGCCATAGCGGCTGGCGTAGGTTGCTCGCCACTAAGCATTTGAGCAATAGCGTTGATGCGCTCAGCTTTACTGAGTCGCTTGATATGTGTTGCAATACCGTTCTCTTTACTTTGCTTGTATACGAAAAAGTGCGCGTTTGCTTTTCCTGCAATTTGAGGCTGGTGTGTGATGCAAATAATTTGACGATTAGCGGCAAGACCCTGCATAATGATGCCCACTTGTTTTGCGGCTTCGCCTGAAATACCCGTGTCAATTTCGTCAAAAATAAGCGTTGGTAAATTAACCGATGTTGCTACTAACGATTTGATACAAAGCATAAGCCTACTTAATTCACCACCACTCGCTACTTTTTTAATAGACTCGTATTTTCCACTTTTATTGGCGTCAAATAAAAATTCGATTTGATCGGTACCACTAGCGTTAAGATTCGTATTTGTAATACTCACTTGAATGCTTGCATTGGGCATACCTACTTGTGCAAGTAAAGTGTTTACAGATTTTAGCAAAGGAGCGGCCTGTGCTTTTCGTGCAGCAGAAATTTTTGCCGCAATTTCAGTAGCCGCAGCAAGTGTTTCTTTTTCCTCCTTGCTATGCGCAGCAATAGCGTCATCAATATTTTGAACCGCTAATAATTTTTGCGCAAGGGTTGCCCAAATATCTAATAGTTCCTGGGTAGTAGTAACGCTATGTTTTTTTAATAACTTAAAACCAGCAGCCATACGCTCGTTAATCGTATGTAATCTTTCTTCGTTGGTAGAAATGGTATTTTCTAAACGCGAAAGTTCCGATGCAATGTCTTGAAGCTCTATATGGGTAACTTGTAAACGGTTAATGAGTTCCGAAACGCCCTCATGCACACTGGTAAAGGGTTGTAGCTGTTGCAACATTTGCTTAACCACGCTTACAACCGGTGTTTCGGCATAGGCGAGGGCATGGCTAGTGCCAGCAAGTGCTGTTTTAATGCCTTCGGCATTGTTTAAAAGCACAAGCTCCTGCTCCATTAATTCCAGTTCGTTTGTTTGAAGTTGTAGTTCTTCAAATTCATCCAATAAAAACTGATTGTAATCGGCTTCTTTGGTAAACGCTTCTTTTTGAGCAAGCAGCGCAGCTAATTTTTTTTGTGCCGATAAAAAAGCCTGGTAACTATTTGTAAAAGATTGTAATAAATTTTCGTTTCCAGCAAGTGCATCAATGACGGTGCGCTGAAAATCGGTACTGCCCAGTTCGAGTGTATCAAATTGTTGGTGCAGGTCTACTAGTAACGACGCCACGCCACGCAGTGTATGCAAACTTGCAGGGGTATCATTAATAAAAGCCCTTGATTTGCCATTGGGTGCAATTTCTCTACGCAGCACTAGTTCCGTCTGGTCGATGTCCATGTCTTCTTCTAGTGATTGTAAATAAGTGGTAACGGCTTTATTATTTACGATAGAAAAATAACCTTCTATAAAACATTTTTTTTCTTTGCTTACAAGACTGCTGCTATCGGCGCGCTCTCCTAAAATTAAACTGAGTGCACCCATTAAAATACTTTTACCAGCACCCGTTTCGCCGGTAATAATATTTAGCTTATCAGAGAAATCAATTTCGATTTCATCAATGATTGCATAGTTTTTTATGTGGAGCTTTGTAAGCATAGTTCTAATCTGCTGCAATTTAGGTAAAACAAACTATTTGCAGCGCGCAATACCCGCTTTGGCGCGTTGGTCCAACGAGTTTTTGTAGCTATGTTCTTCCATGGCTAAACACTGCTCATAAAATAAGATGGCTTCCTTTTTTTGACCACGCTTTTCAAGTATTTGGCCTGCTTGCAGCGCTGCCCTTGCAGCAAAATAAGCCGTTTGATTGGCGCCTAGTTGTATGGTTTGTTTGTAGTAGGTAACGGCTTCTAGGTCTTTACCCATGTCTTCATAAATGCGGCCAATACGGTATACATATTCTAGTTTATCTCCGGCGCTCGTAAATATGGCTTGCTTCCCTTGTAAAATAGCTAGTGCCTCTTTGGTATAACCACCATCGGTTAGCAGCCTCGCTTTAAGTAGCAGTGCGTTTGGCCAGACACCCGATTTAGCATCTTTTAATGCTTGTTTGTCTGCGTCCGTGTCTGTGCCGCCGCGCAAAAAAATTTGCTTGCGCGCCGCCTCGGCGGCGCGCATATCGCCCTTCAAAAAATTTGCCCAGCTCAGTTTCTGAAGCGCGTCTTTAATATAAAAATTGCCTTTAAATTGTTCGGTGTATTTAGTCAATAGCGGCGTAGCAGCGTCCAAATCGAGTGCATATAGTTTTGCGCATCCTAATTCAAAATCCCAAAAGGGTAGGGATAAATACTCGGCGCTTTTATTTCTGTTTTCAATAATATTTTTTGTTTGGCTACTGGCTTTATGGTTGAGTGCTAAGTTAGCAGCAGTCCAGGCGTGTAAATGATTGTTTACGAGGTCAAGCTTTTTGTCTTTGATAAATGCCAACGCTGCATCTTTTTCATTTTGCAAATGAAAAAGCAGGTAGGGGTAAATAAAATGTGATTCGGGACTAAATAATTTGGCCCATACATCGGTACCATTGGCAAAATTTGCAACAAGCGTCATGCCTTGTTTTTGTGAGCCGCGCATACCAAGTAAATTTGTTAACCACTGATAGCCTTTGGGTACCGTACCCACAATACCTTGGAGCGCGCCATAGAGTAAATCATCACCGGTAAAGGCGGGGAATTTTTTGTGGTTTTCGTCGGCAAGCATAAAGGACCTTCTAATATCCCATCCAGCATCCCAGAAGTGCCCAAATTTTAACGATACCATGGCGCGGTGGATGTATACATTGCTGAGGCAATAGTTGTACAGCGGGTTGTTTTTTGGGCCTTCTTCGAGTGCCTCAATACTGCGTTCAAAATTTTTAAACCTCAATTTATAATCGGCCGGATTTTCAAGTAAAAACAAAACATAAAAATCGGTGTAGGCATCTAGTAAAACCGGAATTAAATTTTGCGGATTTTGTTGTTTGGCTTTTGCAATGAGTGCAGTGGCGGGTGCAATTTTTAATTTGTTTACCTCATTATAGGCCTGAACACAAGTGGCATTAAAATCATATACTTTTTGCGCGCAAACATTGTTCGCAAAAAACGACCCCCACAAACATAGGCTCGTCAAAATAATATATGCGCTGCGCTGTTTCATGTCTTGTATGAATATACCAAAAATAAGAAAGGGTAGCTGTTATAGCTACCCTTTCTTCAAATATTAATACCCGTTAAGGATTATTTTTTGTCTGTACTATCAAGGTTAGCGTCTACTAAAATACGACCGCAGTTTTCACATACGATGATTTTTTTATGTAAACGAATTTCTGATTGACGTTGAGGCGGGATTGAGTTAAAGCAACCACCACAAGCATCTCTATCAACAGCAACAACGGCTAAACCATTGCGGTAGCTGTTACGGATACGGTCGTAGCTGTACATTAAACGCTCGTCGATATGACCACGTGCATCTGCACTATTTTTGTTTAATGCGGTTTCTTCTTTTTCAGTATCAGCGATGATTTTTTCTAACTCACTTTTTTTGTGGTTTAGAACACCCTCTTTAGAAGCAACTGCTTTTTTAGCAAGGTCTAATCCCTTGATTTTTTCAGTTAATTCTTCGTTCGCATCTCTAATGTGTTTTTCACACAATTTGATTTCAAGTTGTTGGTCTTCAATTTCTTTATTGATGGCTTCAAACTCACGGTTGTTTTTTACGTTCTCACTTTGCTTTTCGTATTTAGCAATAAGCGCTTCGCTATCTTTCACCATCGATTTTTTTCCTTCAATGAATTCAGAAATACCGTTGATTTCTTCTTCAATACGTGTTTGACGTGCATTTAAACCAGTGATCTCGTCTTCAAGGTCACTTACTTCCATTGGAAGCTCACCTTTTAAAACTTGAATTTCATCTAGCTTACTGTCTATCTTCTGAAGTTGAAGAAGGTTTTTTAATTTGTCTTCTACAGAGAAATCTTTAACTGATGCCATACTATAGGATTCTTTTGGAGTTTAATGTTTGTGGAACCGAGTCCTTTGCCTTAAATGAAATACCCAACCGGATTGGTTTTTGTATCTGATTTGAGGACGGCAAAGGTAGGGAATTTAGGTTGTAAAAGTTCAACTAAAAGCGCTGCGGTGTATTGTTCGCTCTCAAAGTGCCCAATATCGGCTAGCAAAAGCTGTCCGTTGGCATCAAAATAATCGTGGTATTTGAGGTCAGAAGTGACAAATGCGTCTACCCCCATTTCTAGTGCTTTTTGGGTCAAAAAGGCCCCAGAACCACCACAAATGGCAATTTTTTGGAGTTTTTTGCCTAAAAATGGGCTATGTTTAATAGTAGGAATTTTAAATATATGAGCCAAATTTTGTAAAAAATCAGCCTCATCTACAGGCGCTGGTAATTGCCCTAAAATTCCGGCCCCAATGCCTGGTCCGGCACCTGGTTTTGGGTCTAAAATCTCAACCTGCGTTAGCCCTATTTTTTGAGCGATTTTTCCGTTCACTCCACCAATCACATTATCAAGGTTGGTATGTATGGCATAAATGGCCACATCATGCTTTATAGCTGCTAGTACCGCTTTTTCTACATAAGTAGTGCCGTTTATCTTTTTAAGACCGCTAAACACAATTGGATGGTGCGCTACCACCAGGTTACAACCCCTTGCTACTGCTTCTAGTATTACGGCTTCTGTGGCGTCTAGGGTACAAAGTATACCGGTGCAAGTCATGTCTGTGGTTCCGGTAAGTAAACCGCAGTTGTCATAAGCCTCCTGTAAGTGAAGAGGTGCAATATTTTCGAGGTGGTCAACTATTTCTTTTACTTGCATGTTTGTTATTTGCGTTCCGCTAAATTACCTTCATTCTATAATTAATCCGATGTCTGCAACCGATTTTCTTTTTTTAGATGGTCATTTGATCCGCCAAGATAAGGCCAGCTTATCGGTTAACAACCGTTCTTTCCGCTATGGCGATGGTTGTTTTGAAACCATTCGTGTTGTAAATGGGCAAATTAAACTCGCACCACTGCATTACGAAAGGCTCTTTACCAGCATGGCCACGTTAAAATTTAGCAAGCCGTCTTATATGAACCCCGAGTGGCTTGAAAAAAACATTTTGGACGTTGTACATAAAAACGGACATCAAAAATTAGCGCGCGTTAGGGTCATGATTTATAGGGGCGATGGCGGACTCTACGATCCTGAAAATCATTTTCCGCATCACCTCATTCAAAGTTTTAAACTGGGTGAAGCAACGCAGGACCTCAATCAAAACGGTCTAACGCTGGGTATTTATAAGGAGGCAAAAAAATCGAGTGACTTTTTTTCGATGCTTAAATCCAATAATTATTTGCCGTACGTAATGGCTGCACTTTGGGCCAAAGAAACCAATCTCAACGATGCTATTTTACTCAATCACGACAACAATATAGCCGATACTACCATTGCTAATGTGTTTATTATAAAAGACGGAATTATTAAAACCCCTGCCATTACAGAAGGCCCTGTTGCGGGTGTCATGCGCCGCCACCTCATTAAAACCCTACGTGAACATAATTACGAAGTACAGGAAACAACCATTAGCGTAGCTGACGTGCTGGATGCTTCTGAAGTGTTTTTAACAAGTGCTATTCATGGCATTAAATGGGTGAAGCAAATAGACAACGCCCAGTACAACAATTCGCTGACCACTGTGTTATACAAAGAGTTTATACAAACTTTATGAAGCCAGTAGTATCCATCATGTGGTTTAGAAGAGACCTCCGTTTGCATGACAATGCAGCGCTCTTTCATGCCTTACAATATGCCAGTCAAGCAAGTACTGAAAAAAACGGCGTCCCCGTATTACCCCTTTTTATTTTTGACAAACAAATTTTAGACAAGCTCGAAGATAAGTCCGACAAGCGTGTTGTTTTTATAGAAGCGGCATTGCAAAAAATGAACGCGCAGTTACAGGCACTTGGTAGTGGTCTCACTGTTTTATACAGCACACCGCATGAGGCTTTTAAAAAATTACTAACGCAGTATACCGTTGCGCATGTTTTTACCAATCATGATTATGAACCCTATGCACTAGAGCGCGACACTGCTATTGAGCAGTTGCTGGCTACTCAAAAAATAGGATTTTCTACTTTTAAAGACCAGGTGGTTTTTGAAAAATTTGAAGTGGTAAAAGATGATGGCAAACCCTACACCGTTTTTACGCCCTACTCACGCAAATGGAAAGCGTATTTAGCGCTTAACCCAGTTACATTATTTGATACAAAAAAATATTCAAAAAATTATTTCCAGTATACCCCGGAGCCGATGCCTACACTGGATTCTATGGGTTTTACAGGGTCTGCGGCTACCAGTTTTCCGGGTAGTGTATTAGATGTAAATATTGTAAAAAAATACACCGACAACCGAAATTTCCCAGCCATAGAAAACAGTACGTCTAAAATGGGCGTGCATTTAAGATTTGGTACCGTAAGTGTGCGCGAAATTTTATTACAAGCATTGCCGCTCAATGAAACCTATGTCAACGAAATTATTTGGCGCGATTTTTACCACGCAATCATGTTTCATTTTCCAAAAGTGGGAAGGGGCGAATCCTTTAAAAAAGAATACGATTTTATTAAGTGGCGCAATAATGAAAAAGAATTTGAACATTGGTGTAATGGCACTACCGGTTATCCAATTGTGGATGCAGGTATGCGCGAATTAAATGCAACCGGTTTTATGCATAACCGCGTGCGCATGATTACGGCTTCGTTTTTGTGCAAGCATTTACTCATTGATTGGCGCTGGGGTGAAGCTTATTTTGCGCAAAAATTACTCGACTTTGATTTAGCGTCCAATAATGGTGGATGGCAGTGGGCGAGTAGTAGTGGCTGTGATGCGGCGCCCTATTTTAGGGTGTTTAATCCAACCCTGCAAACCGAGAAGTTTGATAAGAACCTGGTGTACATAAAAAAATGGATACCCGAACTAGGTGGTTTCGAGTATCCAAATCCTATTGTTGTACATGAAGTGGCGCGCAAGCGTGTGTTAGAAACCTACGCAGAAGCGCTCAAATCAAAGCAAGTCTAAACGTATAAATAAGTCTAGACTTAATATTTCATCTTAGATAAAACTAATCAGTTCTACATCAAAAATAAGTGTGCTGTTGGCTCCAATTTGCGCACTCACCTGACGGTCTCCATATCCTAAATGTGGTGGAATAAAAAAGCGCCATTTGCTGCCGGTAGGCATTAATTGTAAACCTTCGGTCCAACCTTTAATCACCATATTTAATGGAAAAGAAGCGGGCTGGCCTCTTTGTACAGAACTATCAAAAATAGTACCGTCAATAAGGGTACCGTGGTAATGACAAGTTACTTCATTGTGTGCAAGTGGTTTTTCACCAACGCCTGCTGTTAATACTTCGTACTGTAAACCAGACTCCAAAGTGGTTACTTCCGGTCTGGTTTTATTTTGCTCTAAAAAATCTTGACCAGCTTTTAAATTTGCTGCTGCTTTTTCTGCTTTCATTTGTGCTAATTGATCGGCTACGCCCATTGTTATAAATTTTTAATCGTTTGCATAAGAAGAAACGGGTTCGCAGGTGCAAACTAAATTTCTATCTCCGTGTGTGTTGTTAATTCTTGCTACACTTGGCCAAAACTTATTGAGTGCTACATACGGTAAAGGAAATGCAGCTGTTTGTCTAGAATAGCTATAGTTCCAGGTTTCTGCACATACAACACCTTGTGTATGCGGTGCATTTTTAAGTGTATTGTTTTGCTTGTCTGCTTTACCTGATTCGATGTCTTTGATTTCGTGGTAAATGGCAATCATGGCATCACAAAAACGGTCTAACTCAGCTTTGTCTTCACTCTCTGTTGGTTCAATCATAATGGTGCCAGCTACTGGGAAACTCATGGTAGGTGCGTGGAAACCATAATCAATTAAACGCTTCGCAACGTCTTCTGCTTCTACACCCGCTGTTTGTTTAAACGGTCTTAAATCAACAATAAATTCATGCGCACAAGTACCGTTTTTACCAGCATATAAAATTGGGTAAAACTTTTCTAAACGCGTTTTCATATAGTTCGCATTTAAAATAGCGTAAGCAGTAGCGTCTTTAATACCCTGCGCGCCTAACATTTTAATATATGCGTAACTAATTAGTAATATGCTTGCAGAACCATACTGCGCAGCACTTACAGCGTATGCAGGATCGCCTGTTTGGTGATGACCCGGTAAGAAAGGCGCTAACTTATCATTTACACAAATAGGGCCCATGCCAGGTCCACCACCACCATGTGGGATGGCAAATGTTTTGTGTAAGTTTAAGTGACACACATCGGCACCAATCATACCTGGGCTGGTTAAACCAACCTGTGCATTCATGTTCGCGCCATCCATATATACCATACCTCCATTTACATGAATCAGTTCGCAAATGTCTTTAATGGTTTCTTCAAATACACCATGTGTAGAAGGGTAAGTAACCATTAGTCCACCTAAAGTGTCTTTATATTGTTCTGCTTTTTGTTGCAGATCATTCATGTCAATATTACCCGCATCATCACATTTAACCACTACCACCTTAAAGCCCGCCATTACAGCACTTGCAGGGTTGGTACCGTGGGCACTAATAGGAATGAGTACAATATTACGGTGCTCATTTTTATTGGCTTTATGGTATGCACGAATGGTTAAAAGGCCTGCATATTCACCTTGCGCACCACTATTGGGTTGTAAGCTACAAGCGGTAAAGCCTGTTACTTGACACAAATAATGAGAGAGCTCTTTTAAAATTTGTTGGTAGCCTTCTGTTTGATTGCTTGGTACAAATGGATGTAGTCCACCAAACGCCGGCCAACTTACTGGCATCATTTCTGTAGCAGCATTTAATTTCATGGTACAGCTACCAAGTGAGATCATCGACGTATTTAAAGACAAGTCTTTATTTTCTAACGATTTAATATAACGCATCATCTGACTTTCGGAGTGGTGCGTATTAAATACTAGATGTGTTAAATAATCGGTACTTCTTTGTAATCCTTGTGGGATATGGCTTGCAGCGCTTTCGATAGCATCAGCTGTTAAGGTAGTAGCTGTTTTACCCGTGGTGCTTGCAAAGACAGCAAGAATGGCATTTGCATCAGCAACACTTGTTGTTTCATCAATACTTACAAGTACTTTTTCATCGGCAGCGTAAAAGAAATTGATACCTGCTTTTTCTGCATTTATTTTTAAAGCATTGGCATCAACACCACTGATGGTTAAAGTGTCAAAGAAAAATTTATTTTGTTGAGAAAGCCCCATGTCGTTTAAACCATTTGCAACAGCAGATGCTAATTGGTGCACACGAGATGCAATGTTTTTTAAACCTTTGGGTCCATGATACACCGCATACATCGCAGCCATGTTGGCTAGTAATGCTTGTGCAGTACAAATATTAGAAGTTGCTTTTTCTCTTTTAATATGCTGCTCTCTAGTTTGAAGTGCCATACGTAATGCACGGTTACCTTGTGCATCAATACTTACGCCAATTAAGCGGCCTGGCATACCTCTTTTAAAATCATCTTTGGTGGCAAAAAACGCAGCATGTGGCCCACCAAATCCCATCGGAACGCCAAAGCGTTGAGCGCTTCCAAGTGCAATATCTGCACCAAGTTCGCCCGGAGGGGTTAAAAGTGTAAGGGCTAATAAATCGGTGGCAACAATGACTAAACCATCCACACTGTGCACTTTATCAATAAACGCACGTTGATCTTCTACGGCACCATTGCTGTTTGGATATTGAAGCATCGCACCAAAATAAGTTTCGTCAATGGCAGCGGTTAAAAAATCACCTACTACAATTTCGATACCAATAGGCTCGGCGCGCGTAACCAACACATCTCTTGTTTGTTTGAAAATATTTTTATCTACAAATAATTTTGGTTTTGTAGCAATATCAGATTTATTGATGTGATGAAAGGCAAGTGCCATTGCTTCTGCAGCAGCAGTTGCTTCATCTAATAAAGAGGCGTTTGCAATAGGTAAACCAGTTAAGTCGGTAACCATCGTTTGAAAATTTAATAAACTTTCTAAACGACCTTGCGCAATTTCAGCTTGGTAAGGCGTGTACTGTGTGTACCATCCTGGATTCTCAAAAATATTTCTCAAAATAACACTTGGCGTGATTGTGCCATAATAGCCCTGACCAATGTAATTTTTGTACACTTTATTTTTAGCGGCAACAGTTTGTAAACTGGTTAAATATTCAAACTCCGAAATAGGAGCAGGGATATCCAACAAATGATTGATTTTAATCGCCGCAGGAATGGTTTTGTCAATGAGCTGGTCTAAACTACCTGCGCCTACCACGTCTAACATGGTTTTGGTGTCTGCTGCATTAGGGCCAATATGACGACCCGAAAACTCCTGTGCTTGTTGTTCAAATAAGTTTGCCATAAACTAAATTATAATCTTGTAGTAAAAGTTATCCTTAATGGCCGCAAAGGTACGGGCACAAGGCCTCAAATTGGAGCTTTTGTGGAACCCGTTGATAAACTGTGGATGAAATTCTGCACAAATCGTCCTAATCTTGTGGTATGAATGAGATTTCACTTGAAAACTGGGAAAAAACAGCTGCTGACCACGAGAAAAAGTACAAGCAGTTCCTCCAAAAGCCGGATAAAAAGACCCTTTTAAAGGCGCTACCAGACCTTCATGATGAAGCCTTCGAAAAAATTGACTGTTTGGACTGTGCGGCCTGCTGTAAAAATTATTCGCCCCGGTTTAAAGGGCCCGATATCAAACGTATTAGTAAGCATGTGGGTATGCGCGAAACGGAATTTATTGACAAATATTTGGTGATGGATAATGATGGGGATTATGTAGCCAATACAAAACCATGTCCATTTTTAGGTGCTGATAATTTTTGTAGCATTTACGATAAACGTCCTTCCGATTGTGAACGTTTCCCCTACACCGATGAAGACGTGTTTTTTAAACGCCCTGCCATCACATTAAAAAATGTTACGTTTTGTCCAGCCGTATTTCATGTATTTGAAAGGCTGATCGAAAAAAAGTAAACTTACTTAGTAACGTGTAGTATAAATTTTTCCTGAAAATATGGTTCTGCAAATAAGCGGTACACCGGAATCATTTTTGGTCTTAACAAGCTTTCAAAAATTTCTTGTGCTAAATCGCCACCTTTTAAACAAATAAGACCATTTGGAATTTCTTGTTTGTGTCCCTTTTTTAATAAGGGTCCAGCCCACTGCCACAAATCTTTTAATGGGGCAACCGCTCTCGAAACGGCAAAGTCAAATTTTCTATTTTTTATTTCTTCGGCACGGCAGTGTTGTGTGGTTACATTGGTGAGACCAACGCCTTCGGCAACGGCTTCTACTACTTTTAATTTTTTGGCAATACTATCTACCAAATGAAACTTTACTTCTGGAAAAAATATAGCCAGCGGAATGCCCGGAAACCCGCCACCACAGCCAATATCAATCACTTCGGTGCCTGGTTCAAAATTAGCCATTGCTGCTATGCTTAAAGAGTGCAGCACATGGTGTAAATAAATGCTTTCTATGTCTTTACGGGACACCACATTGATCTTGCTGTTCCAGTCTTTATAAAGTTCCTCTAACCCTGCAAATTGAGCCGTTTGCTTTGGGGTAAAGTCACTAAAATACTTTTCAATTAATCCCAATTTTTCCGGGGTGCTTTCCATATGGCGGGTAGGGTAAATAAATAATAAAAAAACATAAAAATATCAAACACTATAAACAGCGGCCAGAGGTCTAGCTCGTTTAATTTTTTCATGCCTTTATAAAAAACATAAGCTTGAATTAAAAAACGAACACCAAATACCGCAAGGCTGATCCACCAGCTATAAAAAATAATAGAAACAATAAGTAGTGGATATAATAAAAATTGCGAAGTACTGTAAAGTCCTAACAACATTTTATGGCCCGGCTTGTAATAACGGCTGGTGGTATAGTGTCTGTACTTTTGTGCCATCCACTCGCTCCAGGTAGATTTTGGCTCACTTAAAGTGTGCGTGTCTGGGTCAATACAAACTGCTGTATTACGCGCAGTAGCTACCTGATTGATAAATAAATCATCGTCGCCACTTGGTACTTGATTGATAGAAGAGAAGCCTTTGTTGCGTAAAAAAACTTGTTTTTTATAGCTCAGGTTTCGGCCAACACCCATGTATGGATTACCGCTAAGGGCATAGGTTAAGTATTGTAAAGCGGTATGGAATGTTTCAAATCGAATTAGTTTATTTAAAAAGCCTGGCTTTTTGCGGTAGGCGCCATAGCCAAGTACAATTTCAATATTGTCTGTGTAAGCGGCTTGCATTTTTTTAATCCAGTACTCTGTAGCGGGCACACAGTCTGCATCTGTAAGTAATACAATTTCGTATTTCGCACTTTTAATACCCATCGATAACGGAAACTTTTTTCCTGCAATCATTTTAGCTTCCTGGGTTAATAAAACGTGGTTGATGTTTTTAAATGCTTTTTTAAATTCATCAATTAAATACTTGGTATCATCTGTAGAATTATCATTTACGAGTACTACTTCAAAACTGCTTTTATAATCTTGTACCAAAACAGCGGGCATCGTTTGCACTAAATTGTGTGCTTCGTCTCTAGCACATATAACCACAGAGACAGCATGTTCCATTTGCTCCGAAGGAGTGGTTTCTTTATAAAATGCCAGACGAATAAAGAAATAGAGGTAATAAAAGAGTTGAATGGCTACTACCGAACAAAAAATATAGAAAATAAGGGTCCAAATGATGGGAGCTACGTTCATGAGCGCAAAAATAGTGGTTTTGTGCTACTTTTGTGGACATGGCTGCACTAACCTTCCAACTTCAAAATACGGCTAGCGGCACGGGCGCAAGAGCCGGTGTGATGCAAACCGATCATGGTGAAATTTTAACCCCCATTTTTATGCCTGTGGGCACGGTGGGCACGGTTAAAGCCGTTACGCAACAGCAGCTTTCATTGGAAATTCAAGCTCAAATTATTTTAGGTAATACCTACCATTTATATCTAAGACCGGGTATCGAAGTACTCGAAGCATCAGGCGGCCTTCATAAGTTTAATGGCTGGCCAAAACCCATATTAACGGATAGCGGTGGATATCAAGTTTTTTCTTTGGCAGCCAACCGAAAAATTACCGAAGAAGGTGTGGTTTTCCAATCTCATATAGATGGAAGTAAACACCTTTTTACACCAGAGTCTGTGATGGATGTTCAGCGCAGTATTGGTGCTGATATTATTATGGCATTTGACGAATGTCCACCATATCCAAGTGAGTATAGCTATGCTAAAAAAAGTATGGAACTCACGCACCGCTGGTTAGAGCGTTGTATTAAAAGACTTGCCGAAACCCCCGATAAATATGGTTATACGCAAAATTTATTTCCTATTATTCAGGGAAGTACGTTTAAAGATTTGCGTGTTGCTTCTTCCGAATTTATAGCATCTACTAACTGTGTGGGCAACGCCATAGGCGGATTAAGTGTTGGCGAACCTGAAGAAATGATGTACGAATTTACATCACTTTGTACGGACAATTTACCTGAAAACAAACCACGTTATTTAATGGGTGTAGGAACACCTTGGAACCTGCTGGAATGCATTGATAGAGGTGTGGATATGTTTGATTGTGTAATGCCTACTCGCAATGGCCGAAACGGCATGTTATTTACATCTGAAGGGGTGATAAATATCAAAAATAAAAAGTGGGCATCCGATTTTTCTCCAATTGATACGGGTATCCCATGCGAATCAAGCAACTATTATTCTAAAGCCTATTTACGTCATTTGTTTGTAGCTGATGAAATATTAGGGCTTCAAATTGCAAGTATTCATAACTTGGCCTTTTACTTGTGGCTAGTGGGAGAGGCTAGAAAACAAATTTTGGCAAATAATTTTGCTACTTGGAAAGCGCAAATGCTGCCCATTTTAAAACAGCGTTTATAATTTATTGTAGGTACATGAAAATAATTGACTGGTACATACTTAAAAAATTTCTGTTTACTTTTTTCTTTGCAATCTTTTTGTTTGCAGTTATTGCCATTGTAATTGATGTAAGTGAAAAGACGGATGATTTTGTACGTTCTGGTTTGGGTGCAAAAGACATTATTACCAGTTATTATTTTGGTTTTATTCCACATATTATTGCCTTATTACTTCCACTTTTTGTTTTTTTAGCCGTTATATTTTTTACATCCAAAATGGCTGGAAACTCGGAAATCATTGCAATTTTGGCCAGTGGCACTTCTTATAACAGATGGCTACGTCCTTACTTAGTAGGCGGTGTTATGTTAGGAATGGTACTTTGGTTTGCCAATCAATTTGTGGTGCCTAAAGCCAATCAAATTAGAGGCAGTTTTGAAGCTACGTATATTGACAAAAACAGCTCCTACAATGCACTTGTAGGAACGAACACAAATATTTATTTGCGTATCGATTCATTTACCTATGCAGGTATTTATGCTTATGATACAGCTGCTAAAAGAGGGGGTCCATTTTTTGCTTACACCTTGAAAAAAAATAAATTGGTGCGCAATATTAGGGCCGATCAAATTACATGGGACACAGCTTCAAAAAAATGGAAACTAGAATTTATTATTGATCGAAAAGTATTGCCATTGCAAGAAAACGTTTCCTATACCACCCAGCAGCTTATGGCTTTTAATTTTGGTCCACAGGATTTAAGCAGGGATAAGTATACCAAAGACAAATTAACCACTTCGGAATTAAACCGCTTTATTGAGCTTGAAAAAGCAAGGGGTTCCGAAGGGCTCAATGCACTTAAAGTAGAGCGTTACAGACGCGATGCTACCTGCGTAACGGTTTTGCTACTCACCATTATTGGGGCTATTGTAGGGGGTAGAAAAGTGCGTGGGGGGAGTGGTATGCACCTGGCGGTAGGTTTTATTATTGCCGCCTTATTTATTATTACAGACCGGTTTTCAACCATTTTTGCCACAAAAGGCAATTTGCCTCCCATAATGGCAGCTTGGATACCTAATTTTATCTTCCTTTTTGTGATATTTTACCTCTATAAGAAGGCGCCTAAATAGGAAACGTTAAAATGCCTTAACATATAAAACTTCTTCTATTTTCTTTTGTTAACCATAGCTAGTTGTGCTTACCTTTACGCACGATTTTTTTTAAAACAATGTAGTTATGGAAATACTAAAAGAAAAGTTTAAGACGAAAGCAGAAGCTGCTGCGCTTGAAATCAAAGAAATTATCAAAACCCACGGCACTAAAAAAGTGGGTGAAGTAACACTTGCACAAGTGTATCAAGGTATGCGCGGTATTACCGGCTTGGTTACTGAAACATCTTTATTGGATGCACAAGAAGGTATTCGTTTTAGAGGCTATTCTATTCCAGAATTGCAAGCAAGTTTACCAAAAGCACCAGGTGGTGGTGAGCCATTACCAGAAGGTCTTTTTCACTTAATGTTATTGGGTGAACTTCCAACACAACAAGACGCCGAAAGAATCACTAATATTTGGCAGCGCAGAAGCCATGTACCCACGCATGTGTTTGCAACCATCGATGCGCTTCCTATTACAACGCACCCAATGACCATGTTTGTTACAGGTGTGATGGCGCTACAAACCGAAAGTAATTTTGCAAAAGCATACGCTACTGGTATCAATAAAAAAGATTACTGGAGTCCAGTATTTGAAGACACCATGGATTTAATTGCACGTCTTCCTCGTATTGCTGCATATATCTATCGTCGTAAATATAAAAACAACGAACATATTCATCCAAACGGTTTATTAGACTGGGCGGGTAACCTTGCGCACATGATGGGTTACAACGATGAAAGCTTTAAAGAATTAATGCGTTTATACATGACCATTCATGCCGATCATGAAGGTGGAAACGTATCTGCGCACACCACACACTTAGTAGGATCTGCACTTAGTGATCCATATTTAAGTTATGCTGCTGGAATGAATGGGTTAGCAGGTCCATTACATGGTTTAGCCAATCAAGAAGTAATCAAGTGGATTTTTGAAATGCAAGAATCACTTGGCACCGACGCACCAACGTCAGAGCAAATCGCAAACTATGTGCAAGCCACTTTAAATGCAGGTAAAGTAGTTCCTGGATATGGTCATGCAGTACTTCGTAAAACCGATCCACGCTTTACAGCGCAAATGGAATTTGGTAAAAAACATATGCCAGATGACAAACTTTTAAATACGGTTTGGAATATTTATGAAACCGTTCCACCTATTTTACAATCATTAGGTAAAGTAAAAAACCCATGGCCAAATGTTGATGCCCATTCTGGCGCATTACTAGTGCATTACGGTATGGTAGAAAATGAATTTTATACCGTGCTTTTTGCTGTGAGTAGAGCACTTGGCGTACTTTCTAGTCTATGTTGGGATCGTGCATTAGGTTTCCCACTTGAAAGACCAAAATCTGTAACTACAGATTCGGTAAAACAATGGCTAGAAGGGAAAGCAGAAATCTGGGAAGGCTAGTTGAAACATTATTGGTCAAATTATTGATGTATGTAATTTTTATATTACATTTCATCTATATTCGAATAGAACCTATTATTTAAAATTTTAAAGGACCTAATTATGGAAGCCTCATCTATCTTCTTGATTGTATTGCTGATTGTAATTTTTACCGGTTTATTAACGGTAAATCAAGGAACCATTGCTGTAATCACCATGTTTGGAAAGTATCGTAGAATACTAACTCCGGGATTAAGGTTTAAAATTCCTTTGATTGAAAGTGTTTATAAGCGCGTAAGTATTCAAAATCAAAGCCTTGAAATGGAATTTCAGGCGGTTACTATCGATCAGGCAAACGTTTACTTTAAAAGTATGCTATTGTATTCTGTACAAAATGCAGAAGAAGCAACATTGATTAAAGTTGCTTTCAAGTTTATTAGTAATAAAGATTTAATGCAAGCCTTAGTTAGAACTGTAGAAGGAAGTATCAGGGCATTTGTTGCTACAAAAAAGCAAGCAGAAGTATTAACTGCTAGAAGAGAAATTGTGGACTATGTAAAAGATCAAATTGATCATAGTTTAGAAGAGTGGGGATACCATTTACAAGATTTACAAATTAATGATATCACTTTTGATCAGCAAGTGATGGAGAGTATGAGTAAAGTGGTGGCTAGTAATAATTTAAAAGCTGCTGCCGAAAATGAAGGTCAGGCTTTGTTAATTACTAAAACAAAATCAGCAGAGGCAGAAGGTAATGCAATAAAAATATCTGCACAAGCAGAAAAAGAAGCCGCTCAACTAAGAGGTCAAGGTGTTGCCTTGTTTAGACAAGAAGTAGCAAAGGGTATGAGTGAAGCTGCAGAAGAAATGAAACAAGCTAACTTAGATACGAATGTAATTTTATTTAGCATGTGGACTGAAGCCATTAAAAATTTTGCAGAATACGGAAAAGGCAATGTTATATTTTTAGATGGCAGCCCAGAGGGTATGGATAAGAATTTAAAGCAAATGATGGGTTTGATTACAAGTAAAAACAACGAATCTTCGAAAAAATAGATAGGCATGAAGAAATACTATTCGATTTTATTTTGTTTATTTCTTTTCTCTACGTCACTGTTTGCGCAAAATACAGTTACATGCACAGAAAAAAATGTTAAGGCAAAAGGGCAAATTGAGCCAACAATTATTAGAACATGTACTTGGGGTAAGTACCGCTCTGTTTCTATAGGGGAGTCAGATTATAAAGGCAGGTACTTTTATACCAATAGTATGTCAAAATTAGTAAATGGAAAGTTTGTTAAAATCGAAAATGCACAGTTTTTTAATGAGAACAGAAATGGATTATTAAAATTGATTAATCAAAAAATTAAAAAAGATTTTGATCAATATTTTAACGATCCAGAAAATAAAGATTGTTTTTTCGGAATAGAAGGTTATACATATAATCAATTTGAGG
This sequence comes from Chitinophagaceae bacterium, assembly GCA_947459295.1. Lineage (GTDB taxonomy): Bacteria > Bacteroidota > Bacteroidia > Chitinophagales > Chitinophagaceae > Sediminibacterium. The sequence continues at coordinate 7,258 of CANHCY010000021.1, read as the reverse complement.
ATTTAAAGATTTCATTTTCTAAATCTGGCATTGATATTTCTGTATCTTTCGGTTTGTCTGGAGCCTGTTTAGCGCTGGACGGAACAATAGTTTCATTTACTTTTTCTGAATTAAGTGGGTATTTAAATAATTAAGCATTGTTGCTTTCTTTTGATTGGGGGAATTAGCTCAGTTGGTAGAGCGCTTGCATGGCATGCAAGAGGTCAGCGGTTCGACCCCGCTATTCTCCACATACATATGTTTAAAGGGCTTCGGTTATACCAAAGCCCTTTTTTTATTTGGTCATTTGAATTATTATTATATCTTTATGATGTCAAAATAATATCAAATATGGAAAAATTACTCAAACCCTTTTCTGGGTATAAAGCAGCTTTAATTGCTTTATTAGCATTTTTTATTGGCTTTGCACTCATTGTTGGTGGTGCTCAACAAAATGAGGGCGGCCAAGTTTTCTTTGGCATACTGCTTCTAGCTGCGGCTGGTTTTTTAGTGAAAGGGCTCATGATTATTGATCCAAACTACAGCATTGTACTTACGTTTTTTGGTAAGTATGTGGGTACCGTTAGAGAAAATGGACTTCAATTTGTGAATCCATTTTACAGTAAATTAAAAGTGTCACTTCGGATGCAAAGTATTGAGAGCACCAAGTTAAAAGTGAATGATAAACTAGGAAATCCCATCGAAATTGCAGCTGTTATTTTGTACCAAGTAGAAGATACGTACAAAGCGGTATTTGATGTGACAAGTTTTAATGATTACATCCGTAACCAAAGTGAAGCAGCTGTTCGTCATTTAGCAACCACTTGTCCTTACGATAATATCGAAGATGAAAAAGCGGACGTTACTTTGCGTGATGGAGGAGATAAAGTTATTGAAATGTTAGAGCAAGAATTAAATCAGCGTTTAAATAAAGCGGGCGTGTTGGTTACAGAAGCGCGCATAAGTCACTTAGCATATGCCGCAGAAATAGCGGGCGCAATGCTACAACGCCAGCAGGCAACAGCGATTGTAGCTGCACGTACAAAAATTGTAGAAGGCGCTGTGGGTATGGTTGAAATGGCCCTTGCCATGTTGTCTGAAAAAGATATTGTGGTTTTAGATGATGATAAAAAAGCGGCCATGGTGAGTAATTTGATGGTGGTATTGTGTGGTGAAAAAGCGGCATCGCCAGTGTTAAATACAGGGACCCTTTATTAATGAATCTAAATACTTTTTATGTCTCTTACTAAAAAGACTTTTGTTTTACGCATCAGCGAAGACACTTTTAAAAAGCTGTCTAAATGGGCCGATGATGAATTTAGAAGTGTAAACGGACAAATTGAAATGATACTCGACAAAGCATTAAAAGAAGCCGGCAGAAAAACGGTAGAAAAAGATGTAAAGCCATCTCAAAATCCTAAATTGCTTCAATGAAAATCAAATCAATTGTTGTAGCGCTTGTTTGTTTATTATTGATGTCCAGTACGTTTGCTCAAACGCTGACCATTGGCAGTTTTAATGTTCGTTATGACAACCCACGTGATTCGGGTAATTTATGGAGTGCAAGACTTCCCAGAGTGGCCGCCCTCATTGCTTTTCATGATTTTGATATTGTAGGTACCCAAGAGGGTTTACAGCATCAATTAGAGGGTATGCAATCTTTACTTCCTGGATATACTTACTACGGAATAGGTAGAGATGATGGCGCTTTAAAAGGGGAGCACTCTGCTATTTTTATTAAAAAAGATGCTTTTACAATTGTAGACAAAGGTGATTTTTGGTTGTCTGAAACGCCCACTAAACCCGGATTTGGTTGGGATGCGCGTATTAATCGAATTTGCTCTTGGGTGTTGCTACAACATAAAGTAACGCGCAAAAAAATGTATTGTTTTAATGTGCATTATGATCATCAAGCTATGGTAGCACGTAATGAAAGTTCGAAACTTATACTGGAAAAAATCAAAACGATTGCAGGTAGTACACCTGTTATTTTAACGGGCGATTTTAATGGTGATCATAATTCAGCATGGTATCAGCTCATTGCAAATTCTGGTAGTTTATTGGACACCTACAATAGAGTTGCTTTGCCTTATAAGCCCAATGGTACTTTTCAGGGTTTTGGCCCCAATTTAAACGCAGACCAGGTGATTGACCATATTTTTACAAGCTCACATTTTTCCGTGAGTCGTTGGGGTGTGTTAACAGATTCTTATAATGGCAAGTTTCCATCGGATCATTTTCCGGTTTTAGCTCAAATCACACTGCATTAGGCGCCCATATGTGCAAAAGCTTTCCTAAATAACGTGGCTTTGGCATTTTTATTCACAGGGCCTTGCTTCTTTTGTAGAACCCACTAATTTTAACGGTAATCAAACCCATTGTATGTTTTATTTATTACAAACAGACACCATTCAAAAAGCACTTGGTACAGTTGCTGCGAGTACGCCAGAAAAGATTTCTATGCTTAGCTTATTAGAAAAGGGGGGTTGGATTATGTACCCTTTATATTTTTTATTGGTAGCAGCCATTTATGTTTTTGTAGAGCGTTTGTTGGCCATCAATAAAGCTTCTAGAATAGAACCCAATTTCATGAATATTATCAGAGATAATATTGTAACGGGTAATGTGCAAGCAGCACGTAATTTGGCAAAAAATACCAATAGTCCTGTAGCGCGTATGATTGATAAAGGAATTCAGCGCATTGGTAAACCATTAGATGCCATCGAAAAAAGTATGGAAAATGTGGGTCGTCTAGAAATGTACAACATGGAAAAAAACCTTTCTATTTTATCACTCATTTCCGGAATTGCACCAATGTTCGGATTTTTAGGAACCATTATAGGTATGGTACAATTGTTTTATGGAATTGCATCTACAGGTGAATACACATTAAACACCATTGCGGGCGGTATTTATACAAAAATGATTACGTCTGCAACGGGTTTGATCATTGGACTCATTGCATACGTTGGGTATAATTTTTTAAGTACCCTAATTGATAAAACCGCCAATAAAATGGAAGTGGCTAGCTCAGAATTCATTGATATTTTACAAGAACCTACTCGTTAATTTTTTATAATGAATATCAGAAAGCGATTAAGAACTCATCCAGAAGTGCACACCGGTGCCTTAAATGATATTCTATTTATACTATTGTTGTTTTTTCTAATTGTATCAACACTTGCCAATCCAAACGTGATTAAAGTGTCCAATCCTAAAGCGGCAAGTGATACCAAGGCAAAGCAAACAGTGGTGGTTACGGTAGATAAAGACCAGCATATTTATATTGGTTCAAAACCTATTGGACTTGATTCATTAGAATCTGAACTTTCTGTTTTTTTAGCGAAAGAAACGGATAAACCTTCGGTGGTTATTAATGGCGATAGCACTTCTCATTTAGGCACTGCGATAAAAGTAATGCAGGTGATAAAAAAATTGGGTGCAACGCCTGTAATGGCTGTAGACAATAGCCAGTAGTATTTTTCAATTGCGAGCGATTATTTTTTTATCGCTACTATCATCCGGTCATTTTCAAACAAATCTTTGTGTAACATGGTATTGTATGCGTGTTGCGTCAATACATCCTGCGTTTGAGAACCTAGTGCCTGATTGATTTCTACAAATATGGCGCCACCAGTATTTAGGTATTTATTTCCAAAATTTGCAATGGCATTATAAAAAACAAGCGGATTGTTATTTTCAACAAATAGGGCTGTGTGCGGTTCAAAGTCTAGCACATGCGCCGCCATATTTGTTTTTTCTGTTTCTGCAATATAGGGAGGGTTAGAAATAATAATATCATAACTACCCATTTCTGGCCAGCGGGTTTCATCTAAAAAATCAAGCGTTTTAAACTGTATACGCGCATTGTATTTTGCTGCATTGATACTTGCAATTTCTATAGCTGCTGCACTTATATCGATCGCCGTAATAATTGCAGCTTGCATTTTTTGTTGCAGTGCAATGGAAATACAGCCACTGCCTGTTCCTACTTCTAATATTTTAATACCCGCTTTGTTATTTAAATTTGTTGCAGCCCAAGTAGCGCATAACGCTACCAGCTCTTCTGTTTCCGGCCTTGGAATAAGGGTGTGCTCATTAACTTTTAAACACAGTCCTGCAAACCAGGCTTCCCCAAGTACATACTGCACGGGCTTACCCGATAGTAATTGATTGGTGTAAGCTTGCAGTTGCTCCGTATGATTGTCAGAAAGGTTCTCGTTTTTTACAAGCCAACGATCCATTTTTGATTTACCCGTAACAAATTCCATCACCATGGCTGCAATGGTAGCTGCTTCTCTATCTTCATAGAGACCATCAAGTGCAGAAGAAAGGGACTGTTCGGCTAATTCAAAAGTCATGCTGCAATGTTAGTATCATTTAGGTTATTTTTGCGCCAGCCCTTCAAATTTATTTATCCATGCAAAACGCAGATCATTACTTTACTATCGAAAAGCCTTCTATGGCCGAGTTTAAAGATAGGGGAAGTAAATTTTTAGGGTATGCATTTCCAACTACCACTCCCGAAAATTTTAAGCAGCATTTACAGGATTTAAAAAAAGAACACGCTAAAGCAGTGCATCACTGTTTTGCCTATAGGTTAGGATTAACCAACAATATATTTAGAGTGAGTGATGATGGGGAACCCGCTGGAACTGCTGGTAGGCCCATACTTGGGCAAATTGATAGCAGTGGCGTAACCAATACGTCGATTATTGTGGTGCGTTATTTTGGAGGCACTTTACTAGGGGTTCCTGGGTTAATAAATGCGTATAAATCTGCGGCTTCTATGGCCTTACAATTAACGCCATTTGTACAAAAAACAATTGAGTGTTATTACGAAGTTTCATTTGACTATACCCAAATGGGTGATGTAATGAACGTTGTAAAGCAATACGGATGCTCGGTATCGGAACAGTCCATGCAACTTTTTTGTAACCTGCGTATTGGTATTCCTAAAGCTAGGCTTGAAGAAGTATTGTATAAATTCAAAGACTTACACACCGTAGGTGTAAAACCCTGCGCCTGATTTTACGCCAAGTTTTTTATCCGCAACCATACTTACAAGTAGTGGACAAGGGGCGTATTTTTCTTCTTTAAATCCTTCGTATAAAACATCTAAAATGCTAAGGCAAACATCAAGTCCAATAAAATCGGCGAGTTGAAGTGGTCCCATCGGATGTGCCATACCAAGCTTCATAATGGTATCGATCGATTCTTTGGTAGCAACACCTTGATGAAGTGCATAAATCGCTTCGTTAATCATTGGCATTAAAATCCTATTCGCAATAAAACCTGGAAAATCATTGACTACACAAGGCACTTTTAATAAAGTGGTGCTTAGGGCAACCACCGTATTTGTAGTAGCTTCATTGGTCTCTTTTCCATTGATAATTTCTACCAGTTTCATGATAGGCACTGGGTTCATAAAATGCATTCCTATTACCTGTGCAGGTCTTTTGGTAACACTTGCAATTTCAGAAATAGAAATGGATGATGTGTTACTTGCTAAAATAGCATGTGCCGGCGCTGCAGCGTCGAGGGCTTCAAAAATAGAAAGTTTAATTGCTTTATTTTCGGTAGCAGCTTCCACTACTAAATCGGCGTTAGATACAGCGGTAGCAAGGGTTGAGCTAGTTGTAAGGTGTGCAAGCGCTGTTTCTTTTTGCACGGCCGTAATGGTTTCTTTGGTTACCAAACGGTCTAAATTTTTATGAATAGTAGCAAGGGCTTTTTCTAATTGCGCACTACTAGTATCTAATAGGATTACATTAAACCCGTGGGTTGCAAATACTTGTGCAATACCATTGCCCATGGTGCCTGCACCAACAACGGTAACATTTTTTATAGTTGACATAACACTATTTTTTTCGCTTATAATCGCCACGCTTCCACGACTTAATAAAATCTGCCCAAGCCGCTGGATTTAAAATATTCATTGGCGGAATTTGTCCAGCATAATAATATTTATTGGCTTGCTGACGTAATTGATAATTTACGGCTTCTCTACCATCGGATGGTAAAGAGTTAAGTAAAATTCTATTGCGCGCTTCGTCTGTATTTTTTCTGGCCACTTCATACATGTCATCATTTACTTTGTTGTTTACAAAGTCTCTTTCAAACTGCTCACGTGTGGGTCTTGGTTTTAAAATGGTAGCGGGTAAATAAACGGTATCACTTACCATGAGTTGAATAACACTGTACTGGTTTTCTGGGAGGTTGGCTGGAATATCAATGCGTCTATCTTTAAATCCAACGCAAGAAAAAGTGATTTTATCTCCTTTTAAAACAGCAATAGAAAACACCCCATCGGGGCTCGTAATGGTACCTCTTCCTTTTCCTTCTACAATAATACTGGCAGAAGGGATGCCTCTTAAACTATCGGCGGTCATCACTACCCCATACAGTTGCACAACCGAATCTCTGTAGGCTGTATTTTGGGCCTTAGCCTTATTTAGGCTACAAAAGGCAATGGCAATAAGAAGGATGCGTAGCATTTTATTCATCGGCTCAAAAATACGAATGGTTTTGACAATAAAAAGTCAATAAATGGGCTTGTTTATGGCAAAGTAAGGGCTACAGCAATTAACTTTGCACACTTCTAGCTTATTTTAACAAAAACTTGCGTGACCATGACCGAAGAAGCGATTTTACAGGCCCTTAGTAATGTACAGGAGCCCGATTTAGGAAAAGACCTTGTCACCTTAAATATGGTGAAAGATGTGAAAATTAATGGCAACGATGTGAGTTTTACCATTGTGCTTACAACGCCTGCTTGCCCCATGAAAGACATGATGCGCACGGCCAGTGAAAATGCAGTAAAACTGCTTGTGAATAAAGAAGCAAATGTTCAGGTAAACTTTACAGCCAATACCACTTCTACCCGAAAAGAAAATTTACAAATATTAAGTGGTGTTAAAAATATTATTGCAGTAGTGAGTGGGAAAGGGGGTGTAGGTAAAAGCACTGTTTCTGCAAATATTGCACTTGCTCTTGCGGAAGGTGGCGCCAGTGTTGGACTTATGGACGCCGATATTTATGGACCTAGTGTTCCGATCATGTTTGGTGTGCGTGGTGCGCGTCCAATGATGAAAGATATAGATGGCAAAGGATACATTGTGCCACTCGAAAAATACGGCATTAAATTAATGAGTATTGGACTACTGGTTGATGAAAAAAATGCAGTGGTATGGAGAGGTCCAATGGCAAGTAGCGCTATCAAACAATTTGTTACAGAAGTAGACTGGGGCCCTCTCGATTATTTAATTATTGATATGCC
>CANHCY010000020.1 GCA_947459295.1 Chitinophagaceae bacterium | reverse complement strand
TATATCCCTACCAACGTAATCTCTATTACGGATGGTCAGATTTTCTTAGAAGGTAACTTATTTAACGCAGGTATTCGTCCAGCGATTAACGTAGGTATCTCTGTAAGTCGTGTGGGTGGTAATGCGCAGATTAAGTCAATGAAAAAAGTAGCAGGTACCCTTAAATTAGACCAAGCTTTATACCGTGAGTTAGAAGCGTTCTCTAAATTTGGTGGAGACCTTGATGCTGCTACTAAATCTGTAATTGACAAAGGTGCACGTAACGTAGAAATCTTAAAGCAAGCTCAGTACACGCCATTTACCGTAGAAAAGCAAGTAGCGATCATTTACTTAGGTACGCAAGGTTTACTTCGTGAAGTAGCTGTTAAAAATGTAAAAGAATTTGAAGCTCATTTTTTAATGGAAATGGAAAACAAATTACCAGAAGTTTTAGCTGCTTTCAAAAAAGGAGATTTACCTGAAGATGGCCTTAACAAAATGGTTGAATTAGCTAAAGGTTTAATGCCTCAATACAAATAATAGCACTGTCTATATTTTTAAAAGCCTCCACTTTTGTGGGGGCTTTTTTATTTGCGAACATCTTGGTTACTTGTTTGTTATAATATTATGTCGTCAGTAATTCAAGTACAGGGTCTCACTAAAAAATTTGGGCATCAATTTACAGCAGTCAATGATTTATCATTTTCTGTAAATCAAGGAGATGTGTATGGCTTTTTAGGTCAAAATGGTGCGGGTAAAAGTACGACAATACGTATGCTGCTTTCATTAATAGAGCCAACTGCTGGGCATATAGAAATTTTTGGTTTGCCATTAGCGACCAACCGCTCAGCAATTATGAAAAAAGTGGGGGCAGTAATTGAAAAGCCCGCTATGTATGAATACTTAACGGCGTATCAAAACTTAAAAATATTTTCTGCTTTAAGTGGCGTATCAAAAACCAGACTGCAACTATTACATGAATTAGACGTTGTAGGTCTCGCTGCAAGAGCAAATGATTTGGTTCGGACTTTTTCGCAAGGGATGAAGCAACGGCTAGCTATTGCAATGGCGATGGTTAATGATCCGGAGTTGATACTTTTAGATGAACCTACCAATGGGTTAGATCCACAAGGTATTGCAGATATTAGAAATTTAATTCTCAACTTAAGTAGAGAGCAAGGTAAAACGGTACTCGTTTCTTCTCATTTATTATCCGAAATAGAGCAGGTAGCCACAAGGCTGATTATTATAGACAAAGGTTGCAAATTAGTAGAGGGCGATAGTAAAGATTTATTTGACACGAGTAAAACAGTGGTTGAAATTAATACCCTCCATAATGAGCAGGCTTTACAAAAGCTCCTGCAAACCAGTTGGTCGGATCAAATACTTGTTGACCGCTGTAATAGCAAACAGGTGATCATGCAGCTCGATGAAAAACAACTTCCTTCTTTACACCAAAACTTAGTTGAACTTGGTATTGGTGTATTGTCTGTAAAGCCCATGCATTCTCTCGAAGATTATTTTTTACAAATCACTTCAACTCAAAAATATGTTTAGTCTCGTTCAAGTAGAGTTGTATAAAATATTTAAAAGACCTAGAACCTATATTGCTTTTGGAGCAGTGGCTGCACTTATTGGTATCATTCAGTTTGGATTAAAAATAGATGGAAAAAGCTACCTCGATTTTATGCTGAACGATTTAAGCAGTTCACTTGAAATTGATGGTAAAATTTTAAATGGGTATTTGGTTTGTTATGTGATGCTTCAATTACTGCTTGTGCATGTGCCGCTTTTAATTGCACTCATTGCCGCCGATATGATTTCTGGCGAAGCCAATATGGGCACGCTGCGTTTGCTTTTAATTAAACCGTATAGTCGAACTACTTTATTACTCGCAAAATTTATTGCAGCAATTATTTATACGTTAATGCTTCTAGTTTGGCTTGCGATTTTGGCACTTTTTGGAAGTATGCTTTTATTTGGTACCGATGATATGTTTTTATTAAAAACCAGCTATGTGGTTTTATTAAAAGAGTCGGATGTTTTTTGGCGCTATATTGGCGCTTTTGGTTTTGCAGCACTTGCTATGACCACCGTGGCTGCGCTTGGTTTCTTTTTGTCAGTATTTGCCGAAAACTCGATAGGCCCCATTGTTGCAACCATGAGTGTGATTGTATTTTTTACCATTTTAAGCACCCTTAATATTCCAATTTTTAATTTGATCAAGCCTTATTTGTTTACAACCCATATGATTGGCTGGAAAGAGTTTTTTGACATTAAAGTAAACGCTTCCAACGAAGCCATTATTGGAAGTATCCAAAATCCCGAAAAAATTATTAAAGCATCGCTTGTACTTGTAGCACATACCATTGGATTTTTTGTTGCCACTCTATTGGTGTTTAGAAAAAAAGATATCCTTAGTTAATATTCGTATATGAAAAAGTGTCGTTTGTTTGTATTGTTTATTTTTTGTGTATCGCTTGCTATGGCGCAGGATGCAGCGCAGCTTATTAAAAAAGTAAAGGCAAAGCTGGAGCTTGTAGATAATTATGAAGCAACTGGTGTCATGAAAACGGATATTGCATTTATAAAAGCGCCAATTGGTAAAATTAAAATTTATTTCAAGAAGCCTAATTTATTTAAAATTAAAAAGGAGGGAGGTATTTCTTTACTTCCAAAAGGAGGGCTTTCTGTGAATTTAAGTTCACTCATTGCTTCGTCAAATTATTCCACTATTGATGCGGGCGTACAAGAGGTAGGCGCTAAAAAGCTAAGGGTGGTAAAGCTACTTCCCAACGAAGAAGCAAGTGATGTAGTGATTACTACACTTTATATCAATGAAAAAGAAAGTTTAATTGAAAAAGCCATTACAACGACCAAAGAAAATGGAACGTATACGATGCTTATGAATTATGGTGCCTATAGTAATGTTGGCTTACCGGATAAAGTGGTATTCGAGTTCAATACTAAAAACTATAAATTACCTAAGGGGATTACGCTAGAATTTGAAGATGATACTAAGCCGCTTTCTGCAGCACAGCAATTGAAAAATAAAAAAGGGCGTGTAGAAATTAGTTACAAAAACTATATCGTTAATAAAGGCATTCCCGCCGCTATTTTCAATTAGATTATTGTTCTTCAATTCTTTCATCTACAGCACCAGCAAGCATACGCGCACTTCTTTTGCGTAGTGGATTGATGCGCATTTCTTTGTAGCCTTTTCTGATTCTTATAATTTCAATGCACTCAAAAGTGGCAGCCACAAAAGAGCTGTGATCAGCAATGCCTTTGCCAGCAATATCAAAAGCGGTGCCATGGTCTGGGCTGGTTCTTACTGCAGATAATCCAGCAGTAAAGTTGACGCCTTCGCCAATAGCAAGGGATTTAAAAGGAATTAAACCCTGGTCGTGGTACATGGCAAGTACCGCATCAAATTTTTCATATTGCCCCCTTGCAAAAAATGCGTCGGCACTGTAAGGACCAAATGCAAGTATATTATTTTTACGCGCTTCTGCAATGGCTGGTTTAATAATTTCAAGTTCTTCTTTGCCAATAAGGCCTTCATCGCCAGCGTGTGGGTTAAGCCCTAGTACCGCAATTTTTGGTTTGTCAATACTAAAATCCTGTTGCAAACTGGTATGCATCATTTTTAGTTTGCTCATGATGCCTTCCACTGTAATATATTTATTGACTTCGGAAATAGTAACATGCTCGGTGAGAAGTCCAATGCGTAAATTTTCCGCAACCATAAACATTAATACGTCCTTTACCCCAAACAGACTTTTTAAATAGGGGGTATGTCCGCTAAAATTAAACGTCTCTGATTGAATATTTTTTTTATGAATAGGCGCGGTAACTAGTCCATCAATATGACCATCCTTTAATGCCTGACCGGCTGCTTCTAAAGATAAGCGTCCATATTTTCCACCAACCTCATTTAATTGCCCTGGTGTTATCACCACTTCTTCTTCCCAACAAGAATAAATATTTACTTGTTTTGGATTCAGTTTTGTAAAATCTCTACCGCTTGCGTAACTAAAGTTTGATTCAGGAAGGCTTTTTCTGTAAAAATTGACACTTTTACTGTTCGCAAAAATAACAGGGGTGCAAAAATCAAGTATGCGGCTATCTGAAAGCGTTTTAAGGATAATTTCTAATCCAATGCCATTTAGGTCGCCACAAGAAAATCCTATGATTGGTTTTTGCGTCTCTGTGCTCATCTCTGCTAGTTTAGACTATAAAATTACGATTATTGACCCAATAATCACATGTTTATGCGGTAATGGTTATTCATAGTCCAACGCATACTTAGGCACTAGAAATGCTTACTTTTGTAAAGTGGAATATACACTCAAAAAATCGCTGGGTCAGCACTTCTTGCATGATGATAAAATATGTCATGCGATTGTGGATGCAATACCCGTTTGTGAACGACTAGTAGAAGTAGGGCCCGGTGCAGGTGCTATCACAAAATATATGCTCCAAATTCCTGCAGTTGACTTTAAAGCGGTAGAATTGGATGATGAAAAGGTAGCGTATCTAGAAAAAACGTATCCAGCCATTCGCGGGAAAATTATACATGAAAGTATTTTAGATTGTGCCGCTCCATTTACAGCGCCTTTTACGGTGGTTGGAAATTTTCCCTATAATATTTCTTCACAAATTTTATTTCGTGTGCTTGAATGGAAAGACCAAGTGCCTGTTATGATTGGGATGTTTCAAAAAGAAGTTGCCAAGCGCATAGTATCTGGTCCAGGAAATAAAGACTATGGAATTTTAAGCGTGCTGGTACAAGCATATTATACTGCCGAATATTTATTTGACGTTCCACCCACTGCATTTAATCCGCCACCTAAAGTTGATAGTGGTGTTATTCAATTAACACGCAGAACTGATGTGGTTACGATGAAATCAGAAAAATCATTTATCGCTGTTGTAAAAGCTGCTTTTGGACAGCGCAGAAAAATGTTACGCAATCCTTTAAAAGGAATGTTTACCCCCGAAACATTGCAAGAAGAAATATTTACCAAACGTCCCGAACAATTAAGTGTTGCAGATTTTGCAGCACTCACATTTAAAATGAAATAAATTTAACTTGTGAAACCCATTGTAATTATTACCGCACCAGCTCACCCCTATTTAACACAACGCTTGCAGGACAAGGGTTTCGAAGTAGTGTTATCGGAAACAATTACCTATGATGAACTGGCAAATAGCATTGGGGCAGCTTCAGGACTAGTGGTTAGTACGCGCATTAAAATTGATCAAGCCATACTTGAAAAAGCAGTCTCTCTAAAATGGATAGCACGTCTTGGAAGCGGCATGGAATTAATCGATACCCATTTTGCGGCGTCCAAAAATATTGTTTGCGTAAGTAGCCCAGAAGGAAATGCGGGTGCTGTAGGGGAACATGCCATGGCGCTTTTATTAAATCTCATGAATAAAGTGAGTGCTAGTTTTGCAGAAGTAAAAAACGGCTTGTGGATTAGAGACGCTAATCGTGCTGATGCACTTTTGGGAAAAACAGTGGGTATTATTGGAATGGGTCATACCGGAAACGCATTTGCAAGTAGGCTTCAATCTTTTGGTGTGCAAATTATGGCGCACGATAAATACAAGCAGGAAACTGATGTAAAAAATGTTCAATTTGTAGACCTTGCTACCCTTTGCGCAAATGCCGATGTGGTGAGTTTACATTTACCATTAACACCCGAAACAAATCATTACGCATCCACATCTTTTTTTGCTAGCCTTGTAAAAGCACCCTATTTTATCAATACCTGTAGGGGTAAAATAGTAGATACGGCCGCTATTATTGCTGCCCTAAAAAATGGTCAAATAAAGGCAGCTGGTTTAGATGTACTAGAAAATGAAAACCTAGGGAGCTACTCCGAGGTTGAAAAAGTACAGTTAGACTGGCTTTGTAAGCAGCCCAATGTGATCATTACCCCTCATATTGCCGGTTATAGCCATGAAGCCTTCTATTTAATGGCAAAAATTGTACTTGACAAGCTTGGAATCTAATTAAATTAATTATTTTTGACGTCCAACGCTGCAGTCAAATGTGGCGTTGTCTTTTTTTATCCAACTTAAAGCTACTATATGAGTGATACGAATATGTATGTAACGATGGAGACATTTGAAAAAATGCGCGAAGAGTTACAAAAAATGAAATCTATAGACCGCCCGGCTGCCTCTAGAGCCATTGGTGAAGCAAGAGAGAAAGGTGACTTAAAGGAGAATGCAGAATATGATGCTGCAAAAGAAGCACAGGGTATGCTTGAAGCAAAAATCAAGCAGCTAGAAGGTGTGATTGCTAATGCTAAAATTGTAGATACCAAAACAATCGACACCAGTAAAGTAACCATACTTACCAAAGTGACCATTACCAATATGGCCACTAAAAAAACAGTTACCTATCAACTTGTAGGTGAAAAAGAAGCGGACTTGAAAGCACAAAAAATATCGGGTACTTCACCAATAGGCAAAGGATTGATGGGTAAAGTTGTGGGTGAAGTTGCAGAGATTCAAACGCCTGCTGGTGTTTTAAAATTCAGGGTTGATAACATCACCGTTTAATAGTATTGTATGACTTTGTTTTCTAAAATCATTGCTGGAGAAATCCCTTCTTACAAAATTTTAGAAGACCAAGATTTTTATGCTTTTTTGGATGTGTTTCCACTAGTAGAAGGGCATGTGCTGATTGTTCCTAAAAACGAGACCGATAAGTTTTTTGATTTACCCGATACCTACCTTCAAAAAATATTGGTGTTTGCAAAACCAATTGCAGCGGCCATCGAAAAAGTATTTCCTTGTAACCGTTGTGGTATCAGTGTTGTAGGGCTTGAAGTGCCACATGCACATCTTCATTTAATGCCAATCAATAGCGCCAACGATATGAATTTCACAAGAGAAAAAATGAAGGTAACGCCAGCATTTTTGGCGTCGGTGCAAAGCAAAATTATAGCTGCTTTATAAATGTGTATTGTTACTTTATAATTTAACCTTTCCTGGATTTTTTGCAATAAAATCGTCCCATCCTTTAAATCCTTTTCCGGCCGCTGCTGCTAATGGAGATGAGCTCTGATAGTAATGACAAAGCGCTACCGCTAGGGCATCTGTAGCATCAAAGTATTGCGGCTTTACTTCTATTTGAAGCGTTCGTTGTAACATTTGCCAAACCTGGTCTTTACTGGCATTACCATTACCCGTAATCGATTGTTTTACTTTTTTAGGGGCGTACTCTGTAACAGAAAGTCCAGTTTGCATGGCTGCAGCAATGGCCACACCCTGCGCCCTACCTAGCTTAAGCATACTTTGTACGTTTTTTCCAAAAAACGGCGCTTCAATGGCAAAAGTAGTAGGTTGGTATAATTTGATGAGTTCAACTACCTTGGTATGAATCATTTCTAGTCTGGCATAAATGTCTTTTTGCCCTGTTAATTTGAGTGCATCTATAAGTATCACTTGAGGCGTGCTATTTGTAATACGTAGTAATGCGTATCCCATAAGTTGGGTACCGGGGTCAATGCCTAATATGATCTGGTCTTTTTTCAATTTGATGTGAAATTACATGCTTCCTTTGAGATTCTACCTACTTTTGCTGTACAAGCTTTTCAATTACCTAAATACAGGAAACACTGCAAAAGAAAATTAATATAGTTGTTCAATACCTGTTAGCCCCCATTTTATTTGTATGGCTATGTTATTCGATTTACCATCAAATAAAAGCGCAGGATCAGCTACCTACTTTCATAAGTTCTTTGCAAACAATTCCTTTTGGTACTGCCTTTGGCTACCTCTTTGTCTTAACCTTATTAACTGCGTTTAATTGGGGCTTGGAAGCATTTAAATGGAAGCAACTAACCTTTCATTTGCAACCGCTTTCATTTAAAGCTGCATATGCGGCAATTTTAACAGGGCAGGCTGTTTCGTTTTCAAGTATTAATAGAGTGGGAGAATCTATTGGTAAATCAATGTTGTTATCTGATGGCAATCGTTTAAAAGGAGTGGTGCTTTCATTTGTGGCCAGTGCCAGCCAATTATTAGTAACACTATTGGTTGGCTTAATTGCAGTTATATGGATGTACCCTAGTTTGCACTTACAATTACAAGCGCAGTTGCAATTATCTGAATTGGTTTTATCTGCATTTTATGGTGCCTTATTTTTTTTAGTTGGCTTATTCATCACATGCTATATAGCTATACCTTTTTTTGCAAATAAATTATCAAAGATTCCTTTTTTTTATAGATATGCATATTTATTAGCATCTATCCAAACCCTTCCTAAGCATTTGCTTTTGCAACTTGTCCTTGTTTCTGGGGCTAGATACCTTGTATTTTTACTTCAATACTTGTTAATTTTTAAGTTGTGTGGCGTATGTATTGATGCTCCAACATTAATGGCACTTACAGCGATACTTTTTTTAATCCTCGCCATTATACCTACCTTAACCCTGGCAGAATTAGGCATCAGAGGAAAAGTAAGTTTAATTTTATTTGGTATGTATAGTGCAAATAAAATGGGTATTTTGGCGGCTGCAGGCGGCATTTGGTTATTAAATTTAATTATACCTGCTTGTTTAGGCGGTCTGATATTATTACGTTTACAATATTTTAGAAAGCGGTCTTAAAGTTTCTCAGATGTTTAAAAAAATAACAGCCTACTTTTTTATTTGTCTTTTTCTGGTGCATCCAATAAAAGCAGGAGATGATTTTTGTGGCATCAGAAATTTCGCATTTAACGGCGGCGAAGAAATCAACTATAGTTTATACTACTCGCTTATTGGACTTTACATTAATGCTGGGTCCGCAAAATTTACAGTGACCCAAGAAAAAATAAATGAAATACCTGCTTATCATGCAACTTGTATTGGTAATTCAAATAGCCGGTACGATTGGATTTTTAAAGTGCGTGACCGCTATGAATCGTATATTGATACCCTTCATTTACAGCCCATTAAATTTGTTAGAAATATTGAAGAAGGCACTTATAAAAAACAAGAAAATATTTTATTTAATCAAAAGCTAAATACCGCAACTGGTGTAGAAGGCGTATATAAAATACCTAATTGTATCCAAGATGTTGTGAGCTCAATTTATTATTTGCGCAATATTGACTTTAACAAATACAAGCCAGAAGATAAAATACCTTTCAATTTATTTTTAGACAATCAGGTATATAATGTGTACATCAAATACCTTGGCAAAGAGCGGGTGAAAACACAATACGGAACTTTTAATGCCATAAAATTTAAACCCCTACTACTAAAAGGTACTTTATTTGAAGGCGGTGAAAAAATGACCATCTGGGTTACCGACGATTTAAACCATATTCCTGTGCGTATCGAAAGTTCGATTATTGTGGGTAGTATTAAAGCGGATATGATGGGCTTTAAAAATCTTCGCTATCCTTTAAGTTCACTCGTTAGGGCTAAATAGGGTTGGTCAAGTTTGATTGCTATTCAATCATAAATCATTTAATGTAAATGCCTCCCCGGCTCTAATCCCTTTTTCTGTTTGAATGAGTTGTACGCATTCATGAGCGGCGTCGTGTTCAAAAAAGAGTACATACTGTTTTTCATATGCTTCTTGTAAAAACGATTTTTTTTCCGTGAGCGTAGTTAAGGGAAACATATCATACGACATCACATAAGGAAGCGGCAGATGCCCCACAGATGGCAGTAAATCGGCCATATATACAATTATGTGACCTTTGTAATTAATTTGAGGAAGCATCATTTTTTCGGTGTGCCCGTGTACAAACCGGATATCCATATTATTGGCAAATGAAACGCTATGTAGTAAACCGTTATTTGCAAAATGAGTGGCAGGCGCATCTACTAGGGATAATTGCCCCGATTCCTTTATTGGTAAAATATTTTCTTTTAAAAAAGAAGCTTTTTCGCGTTCATTGGGCGTGGTTGCCCAGTTCCAATGAGCCTCATTACTCCAGTAAGTAGCGTTTTTAAAAGCAGGAATTAATTTGTCGCCTTCTTTTTTAATGGATCCACCGCAGTGGTCAAAATGTAAATGGGTTAAAAAAACATCGGTAATATCATTAGGGGTAAAACCATGTTTTGCTAAAGATTTTTCTAGTGTGTCGTCGCCATGCAAATAGTAATGTCCAAAAAACTTTGCTTCTTGTTTGTCGCCCATACCATTATCTACAAGTATTAAACGGTCCCCGTCTTCTATGAGCAGGCAACGCATCGCCCAACTACACATATTATTTTCATCTGCTGGATTGCTTCTATTCCAAATACTTTTTGGCACTACACCAAACATCGCACCTCCATCTAATTTAAAATTTCCAGCATTGATGCTATACAGTTGCATGCTTTTCCAGTTTTGATGTGCGGTACAACAATATAAATCCTACAATAAAAAATATCGTTAATGCTAAAACCGAATTTCTTTGCGATCCAGTTATTTCATTGATATATCCAAAACTAAACATACCAATTACGATGGCGATTTTTTCTGTAACGTCATAGAAACTAAAATAACTAGTAGTGTCATGCGTAACTGGCATTAGTTTTGAATAGGTACTTCTGCTCACAGATTGAATACCCCCCATTACAAATCCAACAACTACGGCTAAGGTATAAAACGGAACGACACTGTTTCTGGGTAAATAATAACCCATCACACAACCGCCAATCCATATAACCACCGCTATTTTTAAGGTATTAAAATTTCCAAATTTGCTTGCCATTTTAGCCATCAAATTGGCGCCAGGAATTGCTACAACTTGGATAATTAAAATGGCTAAAATTAAATTAGTTGTAGGGATATTTAATTCACTCTTACCATATAGTGTGGCCGCAAGCATAACTGTTTGTACACCCATATTGTAAAAGAAAAATGCTGTTAAAAAACGTTTAAGTGTAGGCTGTGTTTTTAGTTCTAACCAAACCTTGTGTAATTCTTTGTAACCCTGTGTAAATAAATTTTTTGTTTGGGCACCTTTTACGCCGCGACCTTCAGGTAATCTTCCAATAGCAAGCCATCCAAATCCCATCCACCATATACCTACGAGTAAAAAAGATATTTGTGACGCTTTCCCAACTGTAATGCCAAAAAGTTCAGGCTTTAATACAAAAACAAAACATATTAATTGTAATAAAACAGAACCGATATATCCCATCATAAATCCTTTTGCACTTATTCTGTCTCTATCTTCTGGTGCTGCAATTTCAGGTAAGTAAGAGTTATAGAATACAAGGCTACTCCAAAATCCAATACATGCTATAATCACCGATATCAAACCACCGTTAATATGGTCCTTATCAAAAAAGTACAAAGAGGCGCAGGAAATAGAACCCATGGTACAAAAAAACCTGAGAAATTGTTTTTTGTTTCCTCTATAATCTGCAACAGAAGACAAAATTGGAGAGAGCATAGCTACAATAACAAATGCAATGCCCAATATATAATTGTATAAAGCAGTATTTGAAAACTCGTAATTCCCAACCTTAATTTTATCTATAATTGTATTGTCATTTCCATCACCAGTAACAGCTTCATAATAAGCTGGAAATATAGTTGAAGTGATTACTAAATTGTAAACACTATTGGCCCAATCATACATAGCCCAACCATTAATAACTTTTTTGGGTGCAGTTTGCATGCAGTCGTTTTTGTTTTCTTAAAGATAAGGGCTTCAAGTGCAAAACAAAAGCGACAGATCAATTATTTTAATAAGCCTGTATAGATAAGTACCAATAATGTAATGCCAGCGATAATGCGGTACCATCCAAATAGTTTAAAGCCATGCTTTTGTAAAAAGCCTATAAAAAATTTAATGGCTAGTAGCGCTACTATAAATGCCACAAGATTACCCACCCCTAATAGGATTAGATTTTCTTTGTTGAGTAGGATGTCGGGCGTTGTTTTATAGGCTTTTAAGAGTTTATAACCAGTTGCAGCTGCCATGGTTGGAACGGCTAGAAAAAAGGAGAATTCGGCGGCTACATTTCGCGTTAGTTTTTGTTGCATACCACCAATGATAGTTGCTGCACTTCGGCTCATGCCAGGAATAAGTGCTAAGCATTGCCAAAATCCGATTGTTAGACCGTGTTTAAAAGTGATTTTTTCTTCTGTTTGGATCGTTGGCGCATTAAATAGCTTGTCTACAAATAAGAGGATAATTCCACCTAGTAATAAAGTTACAGCAACAGTGATAGGACTTTCTAATAATGCATCAATGGTATCTGATAATACAAATCCAATGGCGAGTGCCGGCGTAACGGCAACTAATAATTTCAAATAAAATTTCCAGTTCGTGAGTGGGAAAAACTTTTTATAGTAAAGTACGACCACAGATAAAATAGCGCCGAGTTGAATGCATACTTCAAAAAGTTTGGTAAATGGATCAGCGGCAATGCCAAGAAGGGAGCTCGCAATGATCATATGTCCCGTAGAAGAAATTGGTAAGAATTCTGTTAAGCCTTCTACAATGGCAATAACAACTGCTTGAAATAACTGCATGAATGATAGTTGGGTTTAATATTGGTAGGCCAATTCTTATTCTTCTACTTTATCTTTTTTAAAGATGGCGTAAATCTCAATAATAAACCCTGCAATAATAACAATAGGTGCAATTGTAATACGTGTAGCGCTATATACTTCTTTGGTGTCAAATACTGCGGGATCGGCACTTTTGCCACCACTGAGTAAATAAAATCCAACAGCGATTACAATGCCACCAATAAGCATCCAGGTGTAATTTGATTTTGTAAATAAGGTGGGCAAAGAATTTTTTTGTTGACTCATAATATGGTTTTGTAAATGTATTTAAATCGAAGATAAGAAGCGTTCATTAATAAAGGTCGTCTAATTTCATTTTCAAATATTTCAGCACGCTTCGGTGTGTGCTATATACAGATATGCCAACACCCATTAAAATCAGGCCGCCATATAAAAGTAAAGTATGTTGAAAGTCTCGGATGGCTTTTAATTGCGGAAACTGGCTCTCGGCCCAGCTCACAATGGTAAATAAGAGTGCGATGGCAATGCCTGAACTGATCAGTCCATTGATGATAGCCTTGATGGTTAATGGCTTAATAATAAATCCACGTGTAGCACCCACCATTTGCATCGTTTTAATTAAAAAACGGTTACTAAACATGGCCAGTCTGATGGTATTATCGATGCTAATAATTACAATGGAGCATAAAATAATAGCTACTACCAAAAAGATAAGCCCAATTTTTGAAGCTCTTTCGTTGAGGCTAGTTACCAAGCTTTTTGGATATTGAAGGTCGGTAAGTTGGTTGCCATAACGGGCCATTAATTCTGTGGCAATTTTACTCAACGAATCTTGGTTTACATATTCGGCCTTAGCGTAAAAATCTATACTTTCTGGAAGCGGGTTAGAGTCTAAAATTTTAGCCCAATCTTCACTATTTTCTTTGTTCCAAATAGCCTGTGCAGACTGTTTATTTACGTAAGTAACCGTTTTGGTATACGGTCGCTCTGCTATAAATGCCTGGATTTGACCAATGGTATCTTTATTGAGGGTTCTGAGGTAGGCGCTTACGCGTATATCTTCCTTAAAAGTGTTGCCTACAGCATTGATATTTAAGAAAAACCAACCCATGATACCCATAATAAGCAGTACAAGGGCCACGCCAACAATACTATAGATATAATTGGGTTTGCTGCGTTTCAAAGACATTTTAGCACTATCCGTCATAGTAAATCAGGTAAATTGGGGTTATTTAGATTCAATTTCTTGTAAAATCCGGTTCTTTCACTGCTTTTCTGCTAGGGCTCAAAGGTAGTGTTTATGGCTAAAGGCTTACCTTTGCAGTCCAAAATAGAACCAAATTTCACTTAAGTATAACGTAAAAAATAGTTGTAAAGTATACGGCTAGCAAAGAGGCTTGAAACATGGAATATAATTTTAGTGCAATCGAGAAAAAATGGCAGGCAGCTTGGAAAGCGTCGGATGCCTATAAAGTGAGTAACGAGTCTTCAAAACCTAAGTATTTCGTGCTTGATATGTTTCCTTACCCAAGTGGTGCGGGTCTGCATGTGGGTCATCCATTAGGGTACATTGCCTCCGATATTTTTAGCAGGTACAAAAGACTAAAGGGTTTTAATGTGCTACACCCCATGGGTTATGATGCTTTTGGACTACCCGCAGAACAATATGCGATTGAGCACGGGGTACATCCAGCGGTAAGCACCCATAAAAACATAGATACCTTTAGAGCGCAGCTCGATAATATTGGATTTAGTTACGACTGGAGTAGAGAAATTAGAACTTGTGACGCTACCTATTATAAATGGACGCAATGGATTTTTTTACAACTATTCAATAGTTTTTACAACAAACAAAAAAATAAGGCAGAGCCCATTTTACATTTGATCAATGCGTTTGAAAAAAATGGTAATGCGGAGCATGAATGTCCTTCGGATGCAAGCATTCAATTTACGGCAGCACAGTGGCAGGCGTATTCGAATCAGGAGCAACAGCAAATATTAATGCAGTACCGTCTTGCTTTTTGTGGCCATGGCGAAGTCAACTGGTGCGAAGCACTTGGTACTGTTTTAGCCAATGATGAAGTGGTGAATGGGGTGAGTGAAAGAGGTGGGCATCCCGTGGTAAAAAAGAAATTACGTCAGTGGTATTTACGCATCACTGCATATGCAGACAGGCTCCTGTCAGGGCTTGATACCATTGAGTTTAGTGAGGCCATGAAGGAAATGCAAAGCAACTGGATTGGTAAATCGTATGGCGCCGAAATTGATTTTAAAATTGCTTCTGCGGCACTCGATACAGATGCCACATTAACGGTGTATACCACAAGACCTGATACCATTTTTGGTGTCGATTTTATGGTGGTAGCACCAGAGCATGATATCATTACGGCCATCACAACCAAAGAACAACAAATTGCGGTAGACAATTATATAGCGTACGTAAAAAGCAGAAGTGATAGAGAGCGTCAAGCAGAGAAAAAAATATCGGGTTGCTTTACGGGTGCTTTTGCAGTGAATCCTTTTAATGGCAAACAAATTCCAATTTGGATTTCTGAATATGTGTTAGCGGGTTATGGTACCGGCGCCATTATGGCGGTTCCATGTGGCGACGAGCGTGATCATAAATTTGCGCAACATTTTAATATTCCCATCACTAATATTATTGGAGATGCATACAGTGGTAACGAAGCCAATTCAACAAAAGATGCACCATTATTTAATAGTGATTTCTTAAACGGAATTATGATGCGCGATGCCATCGAAATTGCACTTGCAAAATTAGAAGAGCGCGGCATTGGCAAACGAAAAGTGAATTATAAAATGCGCGATGCGGCGTTTAGTAGACAAAGGTATTGGGGTGAGCCTTTTCCGGTACAATGGAAAAATGGGGTAGCCATTGCGTTAGATGAAACGGAACTTCCTTTGTTACTACCAGCAGTAGATTCTTATAGTCCGGGGCCCGAGGGCGAAGGGCCGCTTGCCAATATTCCAGCCTGGGTAGAAAAAGAGCTGGAAACCAATACCATGCCCGGTTACGCAGGAAGTAGCTGGTATTTTCTACGTTATATGGACCCGCACAATTCGGATGTGTTTTGTGACCGAAAAGTGAGTGATTACTGGAACCAGGTAGACTTATATATTGGTGGTACCGAGCATGCGGTAGGGCATTTGCTATATAGTCGTATGTGGACTAAAGTTTTATTTGATCTCGGTCATATTGGATTTGACGAGCCGTTTAGAAAGCTCTTAAACCAAGGAATGATTCAGGGAAGTAGCCGTTTTGTTTATCGTAAAAAAGGAACCCAAGTGTTTGTTTCCGCAGGACTTTTGGGTGATACGGAGGTTGACAAATTACACGTAGATGTAAATATGGTTGACGGTGTAGAATTAGATACAGAAGCGTTTAAAAAATGGCGCAACAATGAATACGCTAATGCAAGTTTCGAATTGGAAAATGGAAAATATATTTGCGGCGTTGAAGTTGAAAAAATGTCCAAGTCTAAATTCAATACCGTTAACCCAGATATTTTGGTAGAAAAATACGGTGCCGATACTTTTAGAATGTATGAAATGTTTTTAGGCCCTGTCGATCAAAGCAAACCATGGGATACCAAGGGAATTGAAGGCGTACACCGATTCATTAAAAAATTATGGCGCTTGTTTTTTGATGAAGAAAAGGGTGCGGTTTATAATGCTGCGCCTGCGAGCCCAGCAGCTTTAAAAATCTTGCACCGCACCATTAAAAAAATCGAAGAAGACACTGAGCGCTTTAGCTTTAATACAGCAGTCAGTGCCTTTATGATTTGTGTAAATGATTTAGCAGATATTAAATGTCAAACTACAGAAGTATTATCGCCACTGCTTGTTTTATTAACGCCTTATGCGCCACACGTAGCTGCAGAGTTATGGACCGCTACCGGCAACAAAGGATCTATATTAGATGCGCCTTACCCTGTTTTTGATGCAAAGCATGTAACAGAATCGTCTAAAGAATATCCGGTAAGTATCAATGGTAAAGTGCGCACCAATATCTCTATTGCACTAGACGCTTCTGAAGAAGAGGTTACGGCCATTGTTTTAGCGGATACACTGATTCAAAAATGGATGGAAGGAAAGCCTGTTAAAAAATTCATTTTTGTAAAAGGCCGTATGATTAATGTGGTCGTGTAGAACTGCTTTTTTTTAACTAGATTTGAAACATGTCTAACGCTAATTTAAACACCGAGGCCTCTAATTTAACTTCTGCAGACAAGGAGTTTGAAAATGCTATTCGTCCATCCGAAATCAATGATTTTTCGGGGCAACCTCAACTCATTGAAAACCTGGTTATTTTTATTAAAGCCGCAAAGCTTAGAGGCGAAGCATTAGACCACGTTTTATTTCATGGTCCTCCAGGCCTTGGTAAAACAACCCTGAGCCGTATTGTGGCCAATGAACTAGGTGTAAACATTAAAGAAACCTCGGGTCCTGTAATAGAAAAGCCAGGCGATTTAGCAGGCCTACTTACCAACCTAGGTCCTAATGACGTTTTATTTATTGATGAAATTCACCGCTTAAGTACTGTCGTTGAAGAATATTTATACGCTGCAATGGAGGATTTTAGAATTGACATCATGATTGATTCCGGCCCTAACGCCCGCAGTGTTCAGATCAATTTAAATCCATTTACACTGGTTGGTGCTACTACTAGATCAGGATTGTTAACGGCACCACTACTATCCCGTTTTGGAATTAAATCAAGACTCGAATATTACCAGGCCGATACCCTTCAAAAAATTATAGAAAGAAGTGCCACTATTTTAAATACTAAAATAAATACCGACGCCGCATTTGAAATTGCGCGCAGAAGTAGAGGAACCCCCCGTATCGCGAATGGTTTACTTCGTAGGGTTAGAGATTTTGCACAGGTATTAAATGATGGCAAAATTGATTTAGGTATTACACAGCATGGATTAAAAGCACTGAATGTGGATGCGCACGGTTTAGATGAAATGGACAATCGCATCTTGCTCACTATTATTGATAAATTCAAAGGCGGCCCTGTAGGCTTAACGACAATAGCTACGGCAGTTGGTGAAGAAGCGGGCACACTTGAAGAAGTGTATGAGCCTTTTTTAATCCAGGAAGGATTTTTACAACGTACGCCTAGGGGTAGAGAAGTAACGGCCAAAGCGTATACACACCTTGGCCGTTTAGCAGGCTTATCAAGTAAGCCTAATTTATTTTCTGAGTAATACTTACTAAGGAGCTACGAGTCTAAATCCGTTACCATGAATGTTAACGATTTCAATTTGTGCATCTTCCCTTAAGTACTTGCGTAATTTAGCAATGTACACGTCCATACTTCTTCCGTTAAAATAGGTATCGCTGCCCCAAATCTTTTTGAGGGATTTCTCTCTTGGTAGTAAATCGTTTTTGTGTTCAGCTAACATTTTAAGAAGTTCATTTTCTTTAGGGGATAAGACATGAACAGTGGCACCAATTTTTAATTCACGAAGCCTTGGGTTGAAATGATAGCTTCCTAAATCAAATTCAATATTGTCGTTGATTTTATTTTCTTCTTCGCTACGCTTTAAAATCGCTTTAATTTTTAAAAGCAACACTTCGCTATCAAAAGGCTTGGTAATATAATCATCAGCACCCAATTTATAACCCTGGATAATATCTTCTTTCATGGTTTTAGCACTTAAAAAGAACAATGGCATATCAGGATCTACATCTCTAATAGCTTCGGCTAGTGTAAAACCGTCCATATTGGGCATCATAACGTCCAACAAACAAATGTCAAATTTTTCACGCTGAAAAGCAGCCAATCCCAAACGGCCGTCACGCTCAAGTGTAACATCATAGTCTGTTAATTCTAGGTAGTTTTTTAAAACCATACCTAAATTGGTGTCATCTTCACAAAGTAAAATTTTGTATTTTTTTGCTTCTTCCATGGGATATTATTTTATGTGAAATAAAGATAAATTAATAAGTGTTGGTGCAGTTGAACTTCCAATATTTTGTTAAAACAGCGCTAAACCAGTTGTATCGTGCCTTCTTCGTTCATTATCAATCTGTTTTCGGCTTCCAAAAAGTGGATAACCTCCCAAACAGCATCCTTGTCTTCTTTCGCCAATGCAACAAATATACTGCCAATTGGCGTGGGCGTTTTAGATAATAATACAAACAGTTGCTTTTCTATGCTTGTAAATGTATCTGCTTCTATTTTATTTTTTTTAACAGATAAGCAGTAATCGCAAATACCACAATTGTTTTTGTCGATGTCACCAAAATAGTTGCCAATAAAAACACTACGGCAGCAGTCTGGGTTTGTTGCAAAATGAATAAGGGTATTTATTCGGGTGGTAAAAGCTTCTTTTCTTTTGAGGTATTGGTCCTTATCAATGTGTAAAAAAGCAGCAGGTGCACGGTTTAGTAAAAAATGAATTTGCGGCGTTTCTTTTTGAGGCAAATATTCGATAATACCCATCGCGGCTAATTGTTGCAGTTGCTTTTGTATTTCTTCGATACTTTGTTTGCAAATGCTAGCCATTCTTTTTTCAAATATTGAAATGCGATTATCAAAAATACCTTGGTAACTTCTTAATAGTGCTTTAATAAGGGGTTCAAATGCCGGGTACGCTTCCTCGAAGTTTTCTAAATTTTCTTTGGAGCAGGTAAAGCAAACTTGGGCCGGTAAAAATATGTTTTCTGAAAACTGAATATGTCCTTCCTGCTCTAGTACTTTGAGTGTTTGAGTTACCAATATCAAATCTAATTTGAAATTGTTGCAAAACTCGAGTAGGTTAAAATTAAAATAGCCGCCTTCGCCAATTCCTACGGGTAGTTGCAAATAATTGGCAATAGACTGATAAATATTTTTAATCACTTCGATGGCTGGAAACCTTGTTTCATGCAGGTTGCGTGCTTTAGTGATATCAGCACTTGTAGCAAGTAAAACGGCGTAGGCTTTTTTGCCATCACGACCAGCTCTACCAGCTTCTTGGTAATAATTTTCGAGACAGTCGGGCATGTCGTAATGAATAACGGTGCGTACATCATCTTTATCGATACCCATCCCAAATGCTGATGTGCATACCATGATGCGCGTTTCACCTAACATCCATTTTTTTTGTTTTTTCTGCCGTTCATCGGCACTTACACCAGCATGATAATAGTCTGCACTAATTTTTTGAAGCTGTAATAATTCGGCAATATCTTTTGTTTGTTTTCTGGTATTACAATAAACAATACCACCTCCTTTTACATTATTAATTATTTCGAGGGTTTTGTTTATTTTACTTTCCACTTCAAAATAACTATAAGATAATGCGGGACGTTTATAAGGCTGCCTAAAAATCGTATAACCCTTAAAGGCTAATTTTTCTATGATATCTGTTTCAACCTCTTTAGTAGCAGAGGCAGTTAATGCGATAACGGGAACAGCAGGTAGTTCGGTTCTTAAAGCGGCAATGCGCAAATAAGGAGGTCTAAAATCGTAACCCCACTGCGCAATACAATGGGCTTCATCTACGGCAATCAGTGAAATATCTAGTGCGGGTAAATATTCTTTAAATAAATTAGACTCAATACGTTCTGGTGAGAGGTATAAAAATTTATAAGCGCCACTCGTGCAAGCCTGCAGTGTTTCTTTAACTGCGCTAAATGGCATACCACTATGGATGACAGCAGCTTCAATACCTTTTTCTTGTAGGTTGTTTACCTGGTCTTGCATCAGTGCAATAAGCGGACTGATCACTAGGCACATGCCATCTTGCATAAGCGCTGGTACTTGAAAACAAATAGATTTGCCACCCCCGGTTGGAAGTAATGCCAATACATCTTTTCGTGCAACTACCGCATCAATAATAGCAGCTTGCAAAGGCCTAAACTCAGCATGCCCCCAATATTTTTCTAGTATTTTTAATGGTGTTGACATGCGGCGCTTAACGTGTTACCCTTTTAAAATTGAGCCTTATAGAATTAACAGCTAATACCACATCGCTAAGCCCCATTACAAGGGCACCAAAGGTTGGATTTAAATAACCAAAGGCAGCTACAGGGATAGCAACAATATTATAAGCAAAGGCCCAAAATAAATTTTCTTTAATGGTGAGGTATGTGTGTTTACCAAGTCCTAAAGCGAGTGGCAAATTTTTAATGCCATGGTTCATGAGTACCACTTGTGCACTTTGCATGGCTATTTGAGAAGCGTCACTTAATGAAACCCCAACAGTTGCTTTGGCAAGCGCAGGCGCATCATTGATACCGTCACCCACCATTACGGTTGGAGCCTGTACACTTAAGGCGCCAATTTTATCTAATTTATTTGCCGGCGTTTGCTCGAAATAAAATTCAGTGATGCCTAATTCATTTGCTACGATTGCGCATTTTTCTTTTTTATCGCCACTTAATAATATAGGTTGAAGGCCCATGCGTTTGAGTGTTGTTATCACTTCTTTAGCTTCTGGTCTAATTTCATCTGCCACATCTATGAAGCCTAATAAAATATTATTTTTTAAAACGTACACATTGTGGCTATGGTCTGTGGTATGCTGTGTAGCAACTTTAAATGACCCAGCTACATAGGTATTGCCCTCTTTGTCGGTGGCAAACATGCCAAGTCCTTTTTGCTCTTCTATTTTTTGCCAGCGTATATCGTCTTTTGTTTTCCATGCTGCTGCAATTGCATTTGCAATAGGATGATTCGCATATTTTTCTAAAGAAAAAGCAATTCGCTTAAACGTGGTTTCATCAATAGTTGCAGTGGGAGACAGCGTAAAATTAGTAACCGTAAATTTTCCGGTTGTGAGCGTTCCAGTTTTATCAAATACAACTTGCTTAATACTTTTAAAGATCTCTAAGCTTCTTGCATTTTTAAATAACACACCATTTCGAGCAGCTCTACCAAGCCCAACAGCAATGGCAGCAGGCGTTGCTAGGCCCATGGCACAAGGACATGAAATAACAAGTACAGCAATACCTCTTAGTAAGGAGCTACTAAAGGGTAGTGAAGCAAAAAAATAATTGCCTATAATCGTGAGTAGCGCAATACCAATAACAGTAGGTACAAATATGGCGCTAATTTTATCGGCGAGTTGTTGAACGGGTGGCTTTTCTGTTTGTGCCTCTTTTACAAGATTCAAAATATTAGCAAGCACTGTGTTTTCTCCAACTGCTGTAATATAGGCTTTGATGGTGCCCGATTCTACCATGCTACCACCAATAAGTAAATCGTTCATTTTTTTAATAACGGGTACGCTTTCGCCAGAAATAATAGCTTCATTAATACTTGCTTCTCCCCATAAAATTTTACAATCCATGGGTACCGTTTCTCCATTTTTGATCAGTACAATATCACCTACTTTTAAACTTGTATTTTCTACCGGAAATACAAGCTCTTGGTGGTTTTCGTCAAAGGCAATAAGGTTGGCCATTGTCTTTTGCGATATGGCTAATTTTTTTAAAGCAGCTTGTGTGGTTTCTACTGATCTATCTTCTAACCAATTACCAAAAAATACAAGGGTTAAAATAGTAGCAGTGGTTTCATAAAATAAATACTGCTCTGCTTCTCCAATGATAGTTCCATATAAACTGTATCCAAATGCAGCAACGGCGCCAAGTGCCACAAGTACATTCATATTTGGTACGCCTTTTGAAAGGCTTTTAATGGCGCTCTTTCCAAAGTATCCCATCCCTACAATAAATACAGGAATGGTTAAACCAAGTTGCACATAGGGGTTCATGAGAAAATGAATATGAACACCCGGAATCATATGCAGCATGAGGGGCGCTGTAAACACAAAGCAAAACCAAAAACGTTGTAGCGGAGTGCTAAATATTTTTTTTGATTTTTGTTCCGTTTCTAAACCTTCTCCTGACACTTCGTATCCAAGTGCTTCCACTTCTTTTTGTATGGTTTTTTTATTGGCATTTTCAGGCGCGTTAAAACTTGCTTCGCCGCTCATAAAATTAACCTTCACGTCCTGCATACCTGATCCTGTAAGCACCTTGTCTACACTAAGTGCGCAGTTGGTACAGCTCATGCCTTTTACCTTCCAATTCACTTTTTCCATAAGACGTATTTTGCTACAAAGTTACTTCTTTCGGAGGCCTTTGTTTGTATATTTGTTTGATGGATCAAAATTTTAACCTAGACCAAATTAAGGATGTGGCGGCCGCTGTTTGGGCCGAAGGAAAGAATAACCCTATTTGGGCTTTTTATGCCCCCATGGGTACGGGTAAAACCACATTGATCTATGCCATTTGTGAAGCGTTGGGCGTAACAGACACCGTAAGTAGTCCAACTTTTGCGCTCGTTAATGAATACCAGCATACTGGAGGCAGTATTTTTCATATGGACTGGTACCGAATAGGGTCTTTAGAAGAAGCCATTAGGGCTGGTATTGATGAGCATTTGCACAGTGGCGACACCTGTTTTATTGAATGGCCCGAAAATGTACCAGCGCTTTTAACCGGGCCGGTATTTGAAATACGATTATCGCTGGTTGATGAAAAAACCAGACATATTTATTCTACTGTAAAATGTTAACTTTATAGATAAGCTGGCTAGACACTAGCAAATACAAATTATTATGGCTACTAGTAAACCAACTATTTCTACTTCTTTTTTGTACGAAACCTTCGAAGAAACGTTGGATATCAAACCGCTTGGTGCAAAACTGCATATTGGCATACCTAAAGAAACAGCGTTTCAAGAAAACCGAATTGCATTAACGCCGGAGGCGGTTGGTGTTTTGGTTTCTAATGGCAACGAAGTTTCCATCGAACATTTAGCCGGCGAGGGCAGCCATTACTCGGATGCCGATTATAGTGAAGCGGGTGCCAACATTGTTTTTGATAGACACGAAATTTTTAAGTGTCCCATTCTTGTAAAAAGTGCGCCCATTGTTGCTGAAGATTTACCCTTACTACAACTCAATCAAATTATTATTTCTCCCATCCACTATTCTGCACTGCAACAAGGGGATATTCAAAAAATGATGGAGAAAAAAATTACGGCTTTAAGTTTCGAAAATTTTAAAGATGCTAGCGGCACTTATCCAATTGTGCGCAGCATGAGTGAGATAGCAGGTAGTGCCGTTATGCTTATTGCAGCACAGTATTTGAGTAGTTTTAATAAAGGCAAAGGGGTGCTATTAGGTGGTATTAGCGGTATTCCACCAACTAAAGTAGTGATTGTAGGTGCGGGTATTGTGGGTGAAAGCGCTACCAGAAATGCACTTGCATTAGGGGCTTCTGTAAAAGTATTTGACAACGATATTTATAAGCTCAAGCAACTACAAAATAATTTAGGCCAGCGTGTTTGGACATCTGTTTTAGAACCTAAAATTTTAGCCAAGCAATTAAAAACTTGTGAAGTGGCAGTCGGTGCTTTAAGTAACGAGTATGGAAGAGCACCTTTAGTTGTAACAGAAGAAATGGTAGCTGCCATGCGCCCTGGAAGTATTATTATTGATGTTGCCATTGATAGAGGTGGTTGTTTTGAAACCAGTGAATTAACAAGTCACGAAAAACCAACTTTTGTAAAGCACGGCGTGATTCATTATGGTGTACCCAACATTCCATCTGGTTTTGCAAGAACAGCGAGTCAGGCTATAAGTAATGTGCTCATGCCGCTTATGCTAAGGGTTAGTGATGAAGGAGGGCTCGATGAAATGCTTTGGCATGATGTTAATTTGAGAGAAGGTATTTATTTATTTAAAGGTGCATTAACCGATTTTTATATCAGTCAAAAATTTGATTTAAAATACACCGACCTTAATTTACTCATTGCCAGCAGGCGTTAAACAGCTAAAAAAATCATGGAAAGAAGGAATTTTTTAAAAAGTAATATGCTAGCAGGCGCTGGAATAGCAGCGGGTTCAATGCCATTTGTTTCGAGTGCGGCTAATAAGCCCAGCGCAACAATTAATACGCTTGATTCAAAACCCTTTACTGCCGACTATGCTTTTCATGATGGCATGTTTAGTGCACACGCAGGCCCTGATTTTATTGAACAAATTAAGTTTGCACATAGTGTAGGTTTTAGATCTATAGAAGATAATGGCATGATGTCCCGCACGCCAGAAATGCAACAAAAAATTGGCGATACACTTGCGCGCTTAAACATGCGCATGGGTGTGTTTGTAATTGCTTATGATAACTGGCCACTACAAACTTCTTTAACAAGTGGTGATAAGCAGTGGCGCGAAAAATTTATCAAATACTGTAAAGATTCGGTTGAAGTGGCAAAAAGATGTGGGGCTAAATGGATGACGGTGGTACCTGGTAATTTTGATCGCAAACTTCCAATGGGTATACAAACAGCTAGGGTTATTGAGTCACTCAGGTATGGCGCCGAAATTTTAGAAAAGCATAATTTAATTATGGTATTGGAGCCATTAAGTGATACGCCTGATTTATTTTTAAGACATACCGATCAAACTTATTCAATTTGTAAGGCAGTGAATAGTCCTTCTTGCAAAATTTTATTTGACATGTACCACATGCAAAGAAATGAAGGAAATATTATCGCCAATATCAATTTATGCTGGGATGAAACTGCATATTTTCAAATTGGCGACAATCCAGGTCGTAACGAACCGGGTACCGGCGAAATGAATTACCAGAATATCTTCAAACACATACATAATAAAGGTTTCAGGGGTATTTATGGCATGGAACATGGCAAGGCCGGTGGCGGTAAAGAAGGTGAAATTGCACTTATTAATGCGTACCGTAATGCTGATAACTTTACTGTGGGAAGCTAATTTTTCCCATACTTAATGTGGGTGATCCTGCTACTGCTTCGTTGGCTAAAACAGCAAATAATACGGCTTCTTTTGCATCAGGGTGTACACCCAGTGTTTCTAAATTTTTAAATGATGCTTTAGGGCAGATGTTTTGTAGCTGCTGCATGACATAGCTATTATGAATGCCACCACCACTTGCATAAATTACTACATCAACATTTGAATCACCTACAACTTTATAGATGGCATCCCCAATAACACGGGCTGTTAGATAACTAAGCGATGCAACCATATCTTCATGTGCTAACTCTGTAACGCCTGCTTCTTTACAAGCGGCTGCAATAAAGTCTTGGTTAAATAATTCGGGTCCAATGGTTTTAGGAAATGAAGCATTAAAAAATGGATGCGTTAAAGCGGCATCTACAAATGCCTCATTGATGGTGCCGCTGCTTGCAATGTCGCCGTTTGCATCGTAGGGCAGGCCATTATAATTTGCCTTTACATAACCATCAATAAGTGTATTGGCAGGCCCTACATCTGTGCTAATAACATGTGTTATTTGACCGGCAGGCAAATAAGTAAAATTGGCAATGCCACCCATATTTAATAAAATTCTATTTTCTATTTCACTTGAAAACAAAATAGTGTCGCCAAATAAAGCCAGCGGTGCGCCTTCGCCGCCTGCTGCAATATGTTTTTGTCTAAAATCACTGAGGGTAATAATGCCAGTTGCAGCGCTGATTATATCGCCATCGCCAATTTGTAATGTAGCATTATCGTAAGCACTTTGTGGGTGCATAAACTTAGGGGCATGGTAAATGGTTTGACCATGGCTTGCTATTAAATCAATACTTGAAGCTTGGATATTCCAATTTTTAAGAGCAGATAAAACCATGTCCGCATGAACCCTTGCTATATGTGCATGTAAAAGTGTTACCTCTTCTAAATCTGCAGCTTTAATTGAAAATATTTGTGCGATGGCAGTTTTAAACGCAGCGTTGTACGGAATAGTTGTGTGGTGTGTGACGGTAAGTTTTGTTTGGTTCCCGCTCCCTGTTATGTTACAAATAGCAATATCTAATCCGTCAAGTGAAGTGCCACTCATGAGTCCAATAATGGTTCTCTCATGACTAGCGGCAATGCGGTAAAGCGCTTCTATATTTGGATTCATGTTTATTTGTACTTTTTAATATCAATCACTTCTTCACAAAAATCATACTCTGCTTTATCATTACTACTAACAATAATTAATTTATGGGCAGCGTAATCTTTTATAAGTGATTTGTAAAGTGCAAAACCGCTTTCATCTAAATTAGTGCAGGGTTCATCTAAAAACAAAACAGGCACATCGGAAAAAATGGCTTGTGCAAGTTTTAAACGTTGCTTCATACCGCTCGAATAGTATCTTATTTGTTTGTTCGCTGCAGCAGAAAGTCCGATTGTTTCTAAAATAGTACTTGGTGTGTTACCCGGCATAAAAGATTTAAAGCTTTCATGAAAAGCTAAAAATTCGGCGGCAGTCATTTCTTCAATTAGCGATAATGATGGCGTGCAAATACTCAGGTGTTGATAGTGATTTTCTGGAGCAATAACTGCACTCTTGGATAACCAATTCACAGTGCCTTCTGATAGTACGGTGCTACCTGCAATTGTTTGTAGGAGTGTGCTTTTGCCAGATCCGTTGGGCCCTGTAATGGCATATTTTTTTTCCGGGGAAAAAGTAAAGGATAGTCCACGAAAAATCCATTCCCGATTGTATTTTTTTCCAGTTTGCTCGAGTTGGATCTGCATGGTATTAATCTTCTTCGCTTGCGCCTTTTACAAATCTTTTGATAATTCCCCTGCCACTTTCTCTAATAAATGTTACAATTTCATCACGCTCGTCACTCGCTGGTAATTCTTCTTCAATAAATTCTAGTGCTTGTGTGGTATTGAGTCCTTTATTAAAAATAATACGGTAAATATCTAAAATATGATTGATGCGCTCGAGTTCAAATCCTCTGCGCTTAAGTCCTACACTATTGACACCGCCGTAACTTAGTGGATTGCGCACTGCTTTGATGTAAGGTGGAATGTCTTTACTTACAAGGCTTCCTCCAGCAATGTAGGAGTGTTGTCCAATGGTTACAAATTGATGCACCGCACTTACGCCAGCAATCCAAACCCAGTCACCTAGTACAACGTGACCTGCTAATTGCACACTATTACTTAAAATACAATTGTCGCCAATTACACAATCGTGTGCAACGTGCGAGTAGGCCATAATTAAGCAGTTGTTACCCACTTTAGTTTTCCAACGATCGGTGGTACCTCTATTGATGGTTACAAATTCACGAATGGTGGTATTGTCTCCAATTTCTACGGTAGTTTTTTCTCCGTCAAATTTTAAATCTTGTGGCACAGCGCCTAAAACAGCGCCTGGAAATATTCTGCAATTTTTTCCAATACGCGTTCCATCCATAATCGTAACATTACTCCCAATCCAAGTGCCTTCGCCAATTTGAACATCACCATGTATAACGGTAAATGGATCAATTTTTGCGTTGGGCGCTACTTTTGCATTGGGATCTATATAGGTGTACGGATGTGTCATGTGATTGTTTTAAGTACTTAGGATCTTTTAACTACTTGCGCTACAAGGTCTGCTTCTGTGGCAACTTTGCCACCTACATAAACAGTGCCACGCATTTCGCAGATGCCTCTTCTAATTGGGTTTATAAATTCAAGTTTTAAAACCATGGTATCACCTGGTCTTACCATCTGTTTGAATTTACAATTGTCTATTTTTAAAAAGTAAGTATCGTATTGTCCTTCCGGCATCGAATTAATACATAAAATACCACCTGTTTGTGCAAGTGCTTCAATTTGTAAAACGCCTGGCATAACTGGATTGCCCGGAAAATGTCCTGGGAAAAACCATTCGTTGAAAGAAACGTTTTTAACACCAACAATATAGGTATCTGTTAACTCAATGATTTTGTCAACGAGTAAAAACGGATGTCTGTGTGGTAATGTTTTTTCTATTTGCACCAGTGATAGTACCGGCGGAATCGTTGGGTCGTAAACAGGAACATCTTTAACGTGTTTATTTTTTTTGATGTACTGTTTGATTTTTTTAGCAAACGCTACGTTACTGCTATGACCTGGTCTATTCGCAATGATTCTACCTTTAATTGGATAGCCAATAAGTGCTAAGTCACCAACAATATCAAGGAGTTTATGCCTAGCTGGCTCATTCGGGAAACGTAGTTCTAAATTATTTAAATAGCCTTCGCTTTTTACTTCAATTTTTTCACGCTTAAACACTTTTGCAAGCCTAGACATTTCATCGTCCGTTACGGGTCTGTCAACTACAACAATGGCATTATTGATATCGCCACCTTTAATCAAGTCGTTGTCAAGTAAAGCTTCAAGCTCGTGTAAAAAACAAAATGTGCGGCAAGGCGCAATTTCTGTTCTAAAATCTTTGATGGTTTTTAAGCCCGCATGTTGGGTTCCTAATACTGGACTATTAAAATCGATCAGTGTTGTAATTTGATAATCCAGCGCAGGTAATAAAACCATTTCTACGCGTTTCTCTTCGTCGTAATGAAAAATATTTTCATCAATGCTGTACCACTGTTTGGTTGCATCTTGTTCTAATACACCAGCCTTATCAATTAGATCAATAAATGGAGCCGAGCTGCCATCGATAATTGGAATTTCTGGACCGTTAACTTGAATTAAAACATTGTCTACGCCCATGCCCACGAGCGCCGCTAAAATATGTTCGACAGTGCTCACTTTTGCATCGCCAACTTGCAGGGTAGTACCTCTAGAAGTGTCGGTTACCAAATCACAATCGGCCTTGATAATGGGCTGCCCTTCTAGGTCGGTTCGTTGAAATTGAAATCCAAAACCAGGGTTGGCAGGCTTTAGGGTCATGTCTACAAGTGCGCCTGTATGTAAACCAGTTCCACTAATACCAATAGAGCTTGCTAGGGTATGTTGTTTGTCTGGGTTAAAATGTTGGTCCATGCTAGAATGTTAAATTCAATAAAATCTAGCGCAAAAATATGATTTATGGGTGGTTAAACCACTGTTTTGGTCTATTTAGACCCATTT
>CANHCY010000019.1 GCA_947459295.1 Chitinophagaceae bacterium | reverse complement strand
CGAAACATACAAAACGTATTAAGAAACCACTCTAACCAGGGAGGTGCTTCGTTTTGTAATGTATAAACATACGCAAGAGGCCTTCCCAAATGGGAGGGCCTCTTTTTTTAAACCATAAGAAACAAAAACCAAAAAAATGAAAGTAGCAGTCGTAGGGGCAACTGGCCTGGTAGGTACAAAAATGTTACAAGTACTTGCCGAACGTAATTTTCCTGTCACTGAAATCGTACCTGTAGCATCAGAAAGATCTGTTGGTAAAGAAGTTCAGTTTAAAGGGAAAGCGTATAAAGTGGTAAGTATGGAAGATGGTATCGCCGCCAAACCTGCTGTTGCTATATTTTCGGCAGGTGGAAGTACTTCACTAGAGTGGGCGCCTAAATATGCAGCTGCTGGTATTCGTGTAATTGATAACTCTTCGGCGTGGCGTATGGATCCTACTAAAAAATTAGTAGTGCCAGAAGTAAATGCGGCTGTGTTAACAGCAGATGATTATATCATTGCAAACCCCAATTGTTCTACTATTCAAATGGTGGTGGCCTTACAACCATTACATGCTAAATATAAAATTAAGCGTGTAGTAGTAAGTACTTACCAAAGTGTTACGGGCACGGGTAAACAAGCGGTAGATCAACTCTTTAATGAGCGCACAGGCAAAGAAGGGGAGATGGCGTATAAATACCAGATCGATTTAAACGTAATTCCTCAAATCGATGTTTTTTTAGAAAATGGTTATACCAAAGAAGAAATGAAAATGGTAAAAGAAACTTGCAAAATTATGCAGGATGATACCATTAAGGTAACAGCTACCACAGTGCGTATTCCAGTAGTAGGTGGTCATAGCGAGAGTGTGAATGTAGAGTTTGAAAATGAATATGATTTAGCAGAACTAACCGCTCTACTTGCAGCAGCGCCAGGTGTTATTGTACAACAAAATGACAATGAACAAATCTATCCAATGCCATTATGGGCACATGAAAAAGATGAAGTATTTGTTGGAAGATTGCGACGTGACGAAACACAGCCTAAAACATTAAACATGTGGGTGGTAAGTGATAATCTACGCAAAGGTGCTGCTACCAATGCAGTGCAAATTGCCGAATACCTTACTAGCGTAGGTATTTTAGCATCTTAAGGTTAGCCTCTTAAGATTTAGGCCTCCAGGGCTTCATTTAAAAATGAAATGAGTGGTTGTAAATATTCAAACGCTTTTGTGAGCTGCGTTGCAAGGTTTTTATCTTGTAACGCAGTATCGCTAAGCGGGGCTGTTGCTATCCAACTTTTTAATTTCAGGTACTTGATAGCAGGGTTTTCTTTTTCATAACCCTTAGGTTCTCTTACCAAGCTTAATCCTTCCGAAAAATCAAGTCCACCGTACTGCGCTATAAATTTTTTATTTTCAACGATGCGTAAAAACGCGGCATAATTATAATCAATTTCCTGTCTTATTTTTCCAACAATAGCTGCATCTGGCATATATAGTCCACCGCCCACAAAGCTTTTACCGCCTGGTTCCAAATGAATATAGTAGCCTGCTAGTAATGATTTTTTTCCGCCCGCTTTTATGCTGGCGCCCATATTGTTTTTATAAGGCGCTTTGTTTTTACTAAATCGTACGTCTCTATTAATTCTAAACACACATTCTTTGGGCTGTAGTAATGCAATGGATGGTTCTTTTTTACCAAACTGCGTAATCACTTGCTGCGTGAGTTCCGCAAAGTTTAATTTTGCTGCATCATACTGTTTGCGGTGCGCATCAAACCATGCTTTGTTGTTGTTTTTATCGAGTCCTTTTAAAAACTGTAAAGTGGCTGGTGCTAACATGTTTATTGTTTTGACGATTCAATGAGTTGAATAAATTCAGCTTCTGAAATAATGTGAATCGTATTTATTTTTTTGGCTTTTTCCAATTTACTACCCGCGTCTTCGCCCACTATTAAATAATTTAATTTACTGCTTACGCCACTTGCAATAACGCCGCCTAAATCGGCGGCCATTTGCTCTGCAGCACTGCGTTTGAGGGTTGGTAGCGTACCAGTAAATAAAAATGTTTGACCGGATAATGTACTGCCTACAGGGGCTGCTTTTTTCTGATTTTTTAAATCTAAACCCAGGGCTTCAAGCTTTTGTAAGAGCCGGATATTTTGCGCATCACCAAAAAAGTCTACAATACTTTTTGCTACTTTAACGCCCACGTCTTCGAGGGCTAACAAATCGGCTTCTGTTTTTGTCGCAAAATCTAATAAATGATCTACGGCGTTCGCTAAAGTTTTGGCCGTTGTTTCTCCAATAAAACGTATGCCTAAACCATAAATTAAACGGTAGAGGGGTTGTTTTTTTGAAGCTTCTAGCGCTGCTTGTAAATTATCTATACTTTTTTTGCCAAAACCTTCTAACACTCCAATGCGTTCAAAATCTAAACTGTAAATGCTGGGCACATCTGTAATGAGCCCTAGCTCATAAAACTTGCGCACATTGGCTTCGCCAAAACTTTTAATATCAAGTGCATCTTTAGATACAAAGTGAATTATTTTTTCTACCACTTGCGCTTCACAAGTATTGCTATTGCAGCGCCAAACGGCTTCTGTTTCTTCTTTGCTAAGTGGCGCATTACAAGCTGGGCAATGTGTTGGAAAAACAATGGACTGTTCGCTTCCGTCTCTTAATTCGGCTAACGATTTTACAATTTGAGGAATCACGTCGCCGGCTCTCTCAATTAAAACAGTATCTCCAATTTTTAAATCTTTTTCTTTAATGTACTCTTCGTTATGCACCGATATGCTAGACACGGTTACGCCACCTACACTTACAGGTTGTAGTTTAGCCACTGGTGTAACGGCGCCCGTACGACCCACCTGAAACTCAACACTGGTAAGCTTTGTAGAAGCTTGTCTCGCTTTAAATTTAAAGGCAATGGCCCACCTTGGATGGTGTGAAGTCATGCCCATTTTTTCTTGAAGCGCAATATTGTCTACCTTAATAACCATACCGTCAATTTCGTAGGGCAGATCGTCTCTACCTGCTTCAAAAGACAAACAATAATCTACCACTGCGTCAATATTTGTTACTGCTTTCTTTTCTTTTTTAGGGGATCTAAAACCCAGGTCCCAAAGCATATCAAGCATGCCACTATGGGTGGTTATTGCAGGATGAAGTGCAGCTTCATCATCAAGTTTTGTATAGTAGCTGATATGGTATAAAAATGCGTCTAAATTTCTTTGTGCAACCTCGCGAGGGTCCTTCATTCGAAGCGCGCCAGCCGCAGCGTTGCGCGGATTAGCAAGGGGTGGTAAATTGGACGCAGCAAGTGTGGCATTAAAACCATCAAATGCTTTTTTATTCATGATTACCTCACCTCTAATTTCTACGGTTTGTAAACCATACCTTGCAAAGTTTGCGCTTAATGGAATGGATCTAATTTGTTTAATATTTTGTGTGATGTCATCACCTGCAACTCCATCGCCTCTTGTGGTGGCGCGAACCAACTGGTTGTTTTCATAAATTAATGAAATACTAGCCCCATCAAATTTTGGTTCTATCGAATAATCAATGCTATCAAGCCCTACCAGTCCTTTTGCTTTTCGATCAAAATCAATTAAATCAGCCTCATTATAACTATTGTCTAAACTTAACATGGGTACTAAATGCGCAACCGTTTCAAATTGTCCGTTTAAACTACTGCCTACACGTTGTGTTGGAGAATCGGGCGTTATTTTAGTAGGATTTTTTTGCTCGCAAGCCTCAAGTGCTTTAAATAAACGATCATATTCACCATCACTAATAAGGGGTTCATTTAAAACGTAGTAGCGGTATTCATGAAAACGTAAAACCTGCTGTAAATCCATCATTTCCTGCTCACTATATGCCAAACGATTGTTGGTTAAGTCTGCTAATAATTGGCTCGATAAAGCCTGTAAAATGCGCAAGTTTTCGGGTGTAAACATAGGGCTTATTTGCAGGCGTAAAGTTAATGTTTACAGCCCTAGTTACCTATGGTTTGAAACGAATTATATACACTATTCCTAAACTTTGTATATTGCCTAACCACAAAAAAGGGACAGCCCTTGTACTTTACCTTATGAGCACAAATAAATCAGCCAATAAAACCAATAACGAGCAGGTTAATGATGCGGTTCAATTAGTGGTTTCCTACCCTAAAGTGCCATTAACGGTGGATTGTGTGATATTTGGTTTTGAGGAAAATAAGCTAAAAGTACTTCTCATTAAAAGTGACTTAGCCATTTATAAAGGGAAGTTTTCACTCCTTGGTGACATGGTAAAAGACAATGAAGAATTAGACGACGCCGCATACCGGGTACTTCAGGAAAGAACCGGCATGAAAGATGTGTATCTCGATCAGGTAAAAAC
Source organism: Chitinophagaceae bacterium (assembly GCA_947459295.1). Classification (GTDB taxonomy): domain Bacteria; phylum Bacteroidota; class Bacteroidia; order Chitinophagales; family Chitinophagaceae; genus Sediminibacterium. The sequence continues at coordinate 29,143 of CANHCY010000019.1, read as the reverse complement.
ATTTGGTAATCCAACGCGTCACCCTGGTGGACGCGTAATTACGGTTGCCTATTGTTCGCTTCTCAATATCAACCACCACGCACTAGCGATTACAGCCAACGAACTGCACTGGCATAGTGTTGAAGATTTACATGAAATGGCATTTGATCATAAAGAAATTGTAGATGCTTGCCATGCCTGGTTGCAAAAAAGAATTCAGGAGCATCCGCTTGGCTTTAATTTGTTACCCGAAAAGTTTTCACTACGTGAACTGCAAAACTTATACGAAGCAATTTCTGGATTAACACTGGATCGACGCAACTTTAGAAAAAAGTTTGCATCGATGAAACTCTTAATTGATATCAATGAAATTGAGCAGGATGTGCCACACAGGCCAGGTAAGCTCTATAAGTTTGACTTTAATAAATACGAGCAGAGTAAGCGGAAATGGGTGGGCATCGATTTTTAAAAAATAAATAGTTACTATGTTATATTCCATGACAGGATACGGTAGAGCCGAACAAACCATTGGCGACAAAACTTTTTTAGTAGAAGTGCGTTCATTAAATGGCAAGCAGTTTGACCTTCGTATCAATATTCCTGCTTTGTTAAAACCATTTGAGTTTGAAATCAGAAATATGCTCAATGAAGGCTTACAAAGAGGAAGCGTAGAATGTTTTATTACGATCAAACAAAATGGAACGGGAAAACCTGTTTCTATCAATACTGATTTAGCAAAATCTTATTACGAACCAGTGGCTGCCCTTGCTCAAGAGCTTGGAATTCCGCAGGGCGATCTCTTAAGCACTTTATTAAAATTACCAGAAGTGATTACAGCTTCTTCCGATACCTTATCAGACACTGATTGGGAAGGTTTTCAAAAAGTATTAAAAGAAGCCATTTATCAATTAAATGAACACCGTAAAAATGAAGGCCTGTCTTTAGAAACTGATTTGTTATTACGGGTGAGCAATATCGAAAAGCACCAAGAAACCCTAACCCTATTAGCGCCTAAACGCCGCATCAAAATTAAAGAAGGGCTCGTTAAATTATTAGAAGAGCATGTAGGCAAAGAAAATTACGATGGCAACCGCTTAGAGCAAGAGCTCATTTATTACATCGAAAAAATTGATATTAGCGAAGAGCAAGTGCGTTTAAACAACCACTGCGCTTATTTTAGGTCCATACTAGCTGAAAAGGAAATTAGCAAGGGTAAAAAGCTCTCATTTATCTTACAGGAGTTTGGCCGCGAAATCAATACCACTGGATCTAAAGCCAACGACGTCGAAATACAGCAACTCGTTATTTTGATGAAAGATGAATTAGAAAAAGCCAAAGAACAAATATTGAATGTTTTATAAGATTTGTGTAGGTAAGTCTGTAATTTTACATAAAATAGATCGGTGAAAAAATATAGCTTTTTAGAACTTTTGACAACTTGCTTTGTAAGCTGTATGGTGCTGTTTTCATGCAATACCATTGATGTGTTTGAAAAATTTGAAAGTTTTCCAAAAAACGAATGGCATGTATCTAAGCAACCAACATTTTCATTTGAAGTAAAAGATACCACTGCACCTTATCATATTTATTTTGTAATCAGACATACGGATGCTTATAAGTACAATAATATTTGGGTAAACATTACTACACAATCTCCAAAGGGCACCAAACAAACACAACTCGTTAACATAACACTCGCCGACAATGCTAATGGTTGGCTGGGTGCAGGGATGGATGATATTTTTGATAGCAGAATTAAAATTACAAAAGCACCTGTTGCATTAAAAGCAGGTCTTTATCAATATACCATTGCACAAGCAATGCGTGACGAACCACTTGCTGCTGTGTTAAGTGCAGGCATTCGCGTTGAAAAAGTATTGCCCTAAGCATGAAAAATTTTAGCGCAAAAACGAATCGAAAACTCACTGCCGTAAAAGTAGTGTATTGGGCACTTCTCATTTATATGATTGCAGCGCTTGTGTGGTGGTTTATTGCGCTTGTAAAACAAAACGATACCCTTGTTGCTGTTCAGTTGCAGCAAATTAATGGAACGCCGGCGCAGGCTAATATGCCTAAGCAAACGGTGGAGCAACTATTAAAAATGCAGTCTCGAAAAAGGGTTCAATATATGGCAGAAGGGCTCACTTTTTTAGCGCTAATTTTGGTTGGTGCTGTTTATGTTTACAGGGCCACGCGCAGACAAATTAGGGCGTCTGTTCAGCAGCAAAATTTTATGATGGCCGTTACCCACGAATTAAAAACGCCTATTGCGGTTACGCAACTTAATCTCGAAACGCTTCAAAAAAGAAAACTAGATCCAGGGCAACAAGATAAAATGATTGCAAGTACACTTCAAGAGGCTAACCGCTTAAACATGCTTTGTGATAATATTTTATTGGCATCACAACTAGATGGTAAAGCGTATCAAGAAAACCGCACCGAAATTAATTTTTCAGATTTATTGGAAGGTTGCATCGACACGTTTAAGCAGCATTATCCATCAAGGATGGTGACAGAACAAATAGAACCAACACTGTATTTAGATGGCGAAACTTTGCTACTTCAAATGCTGGTAAACAACCTGCTAGAAAACGCACATAAATATGCGCCTCAAGACACTGAAATTAAAGTGGTGCTTGGGCAGTCTGGGAAACATATTAAACTAGAGGTTATTGATAGTGGAAAAGGTATCCCTTCCTCAGAAAAGCTTAAAATCTTTGAAAAATTTTACCGAATTGGCTCCGAAGCTACTCGTAATACAAAAGGCACGGGCCTTGGGCTTTATTTGTGCAAAAAAATTGCTGAAAATCATAATGCAAACATTTCTGTGACAGATAACAAACCACAAGGCAGTATTTTTGTTGTTACATTTAATAGCTAATGCCAACTACCAAAGGTTCCATATTATTAGTAGAAGACGAGGAAAACCTCCACGAAACCCTTAAGCTCAACTTGGAGATGGAAGGGTACGAGGTGACTTCTGCTTTTGATGGTGCGGTAGCCCTTAAAAAAATATCAAACGAGTTCTTTCATTTGATTATCATGGATATCATGCTGCCAGAGCTTGATGGCATTGCTGTCACTGAGGCGGTTCGTGTAGCCAATAACGAAGTGCCCATTTTAATGCTAAGTGCCAAAAACGCAAGCACAGACCGGGTTATGGGGTTAAAAAAAGGCGCAGATGATTATTTAACCAAGCCTTTTAACCTAGAAGAGTTGCTACTCCGCGTAGAAAAACTCATTGATAAAAGTAAGCGGATACAAGATAAAAATACCATAGCAGACACCTATTCATTTGGTAACAATACCATCGATTTTAAAGCACAAACGGCTGTTTGTTATAGCGGCGACAATGTCGAACTTAGTAAAAAAGAAGTGATGCTTTTAAAACTGCTCATCGAAAATAAAGGCGAAGTGGTGACGCGTGAAAAAATACTTCAAGTAGTGTGGGGGTATCAAGTATATCCAACCACCCGAACCATCGATAATTTCATCCTCAGTTTCCGGAAATATTTTGAAGCCGACAGTCGCCATCCTCAGTACTTCCATTCGGTGAGGGGGGTAGGCTATAAGTATACAGAAATCTAAGGTTTAGACGCAATTTTAGGGCTGGTTACACGTTATAGTGACACAAATAACTAGCTATGTCAAGTTCCTCTTTAGATTCTGTGATTGATTTTCTGGAGCCCGTTAATATTGCTCAATTAACCCAGGATGAAGGCTTCAAAGACACACAATTAGGAACGCATATTTCAGTATACGATCAAACATTCCCAGATCTAGAAAATGCAGATATTGTTTTAGTAGGTTGTGGTGAAATGCGGGGTGCTGGCATTGAATACACCAGCACTGATGCGCCAGATGCCATTAGACTTGCATTCTATAATTTATACCATTGGCATGCAGCAGTATCGGTAGCAGATATTGGTAACGTTAAATGCGGCGCTACCCTACAAGACAGTTATGCAGCGCTTCGTATGGTGATTAATGAACTTACGGCTATTGGAAAAAAAGTTGTGATTTTAGGTGGTTCGCATGACGTAACCATGGCGCAGTATCAGTCTTATGTAAACGAAAATAAAATTATTGATGCTGTGTGTGTGGATGCGCGCATTGATATGGATATGGAGAGCGTATTACCTGCCGATAATTTTTTAGTAGAACTATTTACAGGTATGCCCAATCATTTAAAACACTACAATCATATTGGGTTTCAAAGTTATTTTATGCATCCGCAAATGCTTGAAACCATTGATAAATTTAGATTTGATTGCTACCGTTTAGGAAAGGTTAAAGAAGATATTTCTGAAATGGAACCTGCTATCCGTAACTCACATTTATTTTCATTTGATATTGCTGCGATACAACATGCACATGCGCCTGCCAATCAATTATCACCCAATGGATTTAATGGTGAAGAAGCTTGTACCTTAACGCAATATGCGGGTATGAGTCATACTTGTAACACCATTGGTATATATGGTTACATGCCTGAAAAAGACGTTCATCAAATGACTGCCAAGCAAATTGCACATATGTTATGGTATGTAATGGATGGTGTTAATAGGGGCAAACAAGAAGCGTCACTTGCCAACCGAAACGAGTTCAATGAATTTACAATGGCATTTGCAGAAGTGCAAACGGTGTTTTTGCAAAGTAAAAGAACAGGCCGCTGGTGGATGCAATTACACGACGGCGAATTTGTGGCTTGCAGCCATAAAGATTATTTGTATGCCGGTAAAAATGAAATTCCGGAGCGGTGGATGCGCGCTGTAGAAAGATTATAATCTTATATTTAGAGTACAAAATAACAATGCATGATTAAGATGAGTCGTATCGGTAAATTATTTGCACTACTACTTGCAGTTTTACAATTTAGTGCATGTTCGGTGCAACAAAAACTACAAAAAGCAGCCAATAAAAATATTATTGAAGCTGGTAATTTATCTGGTGCTCATATTGGTATACATGTGTATGATCCGGCATCTAACAGCAATTTATTTTCTTATCAGTCCAATAAATTTTTTGTACCGGCTAGCAATACAAAAATAGTCACCTGTTTTGCTGCATTAAAATATTTAGGTGATAGCGTTGCTGCGGCACAAATTGTAGCTACCGATACTGGTATGCATGTTTATGCTACTGGTGATCCTACTTTTTTACAACCAGAATATGCTTCACATCCATTATTTAATGTTTTAAATGGTGCAGATAAAATTTATTTACATACGCCAAATTTTAAAGCTAAGCCATTTGGTCAGGGTTGGTCTTGGGATGATTATGATGCATCCTATATGCCTTCACGTTCTGCTTTTCCAATGTATGGTAATGTGGTACGGTTTACAAAAAACGGTACTCAATTAACAGTGACGCCTTCGTTTTTTAAGGATTCTACCAAAGGATTACAAGCCAATATCAACAAGGGTTTTGGCGTATCTAGGCAAATGGCCGGTAATCAGTTTTTTGTACAAGCGGATACTTCAAAAACAAAGTTTGAAGAAATTCCTTACCGTACTTCTAATTGGACAACTGCTCCATTAACAATCGAAGCTTCGCTTTTATCAGAAGCAATGGGTGGTGCAAAAGTTATTGCGGTTGATCCTGCTACTGATAAAGCTGTACCTACTACAGCAACTACTATTTATTCGCGTCCCATCGATTCTTTATTAAAGCCACTCATGCACCGTAGCGATAATTTTTATGCAGAGCAGGCGCTTTTAATGGTAGGAAAGGGGTTGCACCAAAGCTTTGATGATAAAAAAACCATTGCTTATTTACTAGCCAATGATTTAGCAGATTTAGCGCAAAAGCCATCTTGGGTGGATGGTAGTGGTTTAAGTAGGTATAATTTATTTACGCCTGAAAATTTTACCAGCATCCTGCATAAAATGTATAACTCTTATTCATTTGAAAGGCTTCAAAACATTTTCCCTACAGGTGGCGAAGCAGGCGGAACGCTTACTAGTAATTATAAAAACCTGAATGGTAAAATCTTTGCTAAAACAGGCACCCTTAGTGGGCAGGTAGCTTTAAGTGGGTACCTAGTTACTAAAAAAGGCAAGACGCTAATATTTTCGGTACTTGTAAATAACCATACCACTACTGCATCTGCGGTACGCAAAGCAGTGGAACAGTTTATTCAAGTATTGTACAATAAAAACTAGGATTTATTTGCAATTATTTATTGCGGTCTACTTTCCAAAAAGCTGGTCTAAGTAATCTTCTTTGTATTCGATATAAGTTGGGCTACCTGAAGGTGTAACGCCCGGTGTGGTGCATGCAAAAAGAGATTCAATGAGTGCTTGCATTTCTTTTTGTCCTAAAGTTTGGCCAGTTTTAATGGCTTGTTGACGCGCCATACACCTGATAATTTTTTCGCGCCTGCTAAAATTAATTTCTGAACTATAATGTTTGTATTGTTCAATTAATAGTTCAATGGCATTTTTTTCGTTTCCTGGTTCAACGTCGGCAGGGATCCCTTGTACCACAAAACTATTGTTTCCAAAGGGTTCTACTTGGTAACCAATTTGTTGTAAATCGGGAAGTAGTTCACTTAAAATTGCTGTATCAGAAGCGCCCAACGAAAGCGTAACCGGAAATAAACTTTTTTGCGTAGGCACTTGTGCCGTTTGTGCGGCAATCACTAATTTATCATACACCACTCTTTCATGCGCCAGTTGCTGGTGTATAAGAACAAAGCCATGACTAGTGGATGCGATAATATATGTTTTGTGTATTTGGATAAACGGGGTGTCTGCTAAAATTTCTAAACTTGGTTTTTTTGGCGTAAGGGTTTCTCCTTTAGAAGGCATTTCATAAAAATCTTTCCAGTGCCCTAAGTTTCCTTTGTTTTCTCTTTCAATAAAATGCGCTTGGTGCTTTTGTGTAAAGGTCTGGTACAAAGAGCTTGAAGCCGTGGCTTCCTTTTTTTCAGAAGTAAATGGTTTGTTGACCGCGTCTAAACTTTGTATGTCTGCATTTAAGCTAAAATCTAACGAAGGCGCTACACTAAATTGTGCCAGCGCGTGTTTAACAGCGGCACCCACAAAAGCGTACATTATTTTTTCGTCCTCAAATTTAATTTCCTGTTTAGTCGGATGCACGTTAATGTCTACTTGAGAAGGATCAAGATCTATAAATAGCACATAGCCTGGAAAAGAATCTTTAGGAATTAAATCGGCGTATGCGGCGTTCACTGCGTGGTTTAAATAAGCGCTTTTTATAAAGCGGTTATTGACAAAAAAATACTGATCACCCCTGGTTTTACGGGCCGTTTCGGGCTTTCCAATAAAACCATAAATATTCATATAGTCAGTATGCTCGGTAACGCTCACTAATTTTGAAGTATAGGTATTGCCTAAAATTTGAACAATGCGCTGTTTAATATTTCCGGGCGCTAAATGAAAAACTTCTTGACCATTACTTGTTAAAGTAAATAGGCGGTCAGGATATGCCATGGCCACTCTAATAAATTCATCAATAATATGCTTGAGCTCTGCGGCATTACTTTTTAAAAAGTTGCGTCTAGCAGGCACATTAAAAAATAAATTTTTCATCGAAATATTTGTGCCCACCGGACAACTACATGCTTCCTGTTTTTGAACGGCACTATTTTCTATGTCTACAGCTGTTCCTAATTCATCTTCGGCTCTTCTTGTTTTGATGGTTACCTGCGCAACCGCGGCAATGGAAGCAAGTGCTTCGCCTCTAAACCCCATGGTTTTTATGGCAAATAAATCTTCAATGGCTTTTATTTTACTGGTAGCATGGCGCTGAAAAGCGATGGCCGCATCTGATGGGCTCATCCCTTTACCATTATCAATTACTTGAATCAGTGCTTTACCAGCATCCGATACAATCAGTTGAATAGAACTGGCCCCCGCGTCTACTGCATTCTCTAGTAGCTCTTTAACGGCACTCGCAGGGCGCTGAATCACCTCGCCAGCGGCTATCTGGTTTGCGATGTTATCGGGCAGTACATGTATAATATTGGCCAAAGGGTCCTGTTTTTTACGGGTCGACAAAAATAGCATAAAGAGGGGCAGCTTTGCAAACTTTTACCATTTTTGAAACAATTTAGCAGCTACTTTTGTGCCTCAAACCTAATGATTATGACTTTAAGTGCCGATATCCAAAAAATACCACGTACCTATATGCCTGTTGGCTTTGAGCTGACTAACTGGGAAAGCCTAGAGCCGTTTTTTAAAGAACTCGTGGACAGGCCTCTTGGTTCTTTAGAAGATTTAGAGCAGTGGTTAAAAGACATGAGTGAAGTGGAAGCGGTTATTAGTGAAGACGCTTGTTGGAGACAAATCAAAATGACCTGCGATACCACCAACCCGGCACTTGAAGAAGCCTTCAATTATTTTTGCCTCGAAATTCAGCCAAAAATGCAGCCATTTGCGGATCAACTCAATAAAAAATTTATTGATTGCCCTTTTACTGCTTCGCTGGATAAAGACAGTTACTATACGTATATCAGGTCTGTCAAAAAAAATATTGAATTATTTAGAGATGCCAATATTCCACTGCAAGCCGAGTTGAGTGTAATGCAACAACAGTACGGAACGATTGCCGGTAAAATGACCATCGAAGTAGAGGGCAAAGAATATACGCTTCAGCAAGCGGCTAAATTTTTAGAAAATGAAGACCGCGCTGTCAGAGAATCGGTGTATAAAAAAATTCAGGATCGAAGACTTGTTGATAAAGATGCGATGCATGATTTGTATTCGTCCCTCATTCAAAAAAGACACCAAGTAGCTGTCAATGCAGGCTTTGCAAATTACCGTGATTACAAGTTTGTAGAACTTGGTAGGTTTGATTATACCAAAGAAGATTGTTTTCAATTTCATGAAGCAGTTAAACTACATGTACTTCCCCTTATCGAAAAAATTTACGCGCATAAAAAACAAAAATTAGGGCTTGATGTTTTAAAGCCATGGGATACAGAAGCAGAGCCAGCAGGGGTTTTACCGCTTAAGCCTTTTACGAGTGGTCAAGATTTATATGAAAAAACTGTAAAATGTTTTGAACAGTTAGATCCATTTTTTGCAGCTTGCCTTCGTAAAATGAATGAGCTCAAACATTTTGATTTAGAGAGCCGTAAAGGAAAAGCACCGGGTGGATACAACTGTCCATTAGCAGAATCTGGCGCGCCATTTATTTTTATGAATGCTGCTTCACAAATGAGTGATGTAACAACGATGGTGCATGAAGGTGGTCACGCCGTGCATTCTTTTTTAGCCCATCATTTAGAGCTGAGTGCTTTTAAAGAATATCCAATGGAAATCGCGGAAGTAGCTAGTATGGCTATGGAATTATTTTCTATGAACCACTGGCAGGCCTTTTTTGATAATGATGACGATTTAAAACGTGCACGTGAACATCAATTAGAAAGAACCATTACCATATTCCCTTGGATTGCTATTATTGATAAGTTCCAGCACTGGGTATATGAAAATCCTGCGCATACCATAGCAGAAAGAACGGCTACTTGGACATCTATTTTAAAAGAATTTTCTACAAACAGTATCGATTATACCGGACTAGATGCCTACCGTGAAATTGGCTGGCAGCGACAGTTACACCTTTTTGAAGTTCCGTTTTATTATATCGAATATGGTATTGCGCAACTAGGTGCGATAGGGCTTTGGATGCAGTACCAGCAAAATCCAAAACAAGCACTTCAAAATTATATCAACGCTTTATCGTTAGGGGGTACAAAAACACTACCTGAACTCTATAAAGCGGCTGGCCTCGAGTTTAATTTGTCGCCAGATTATATTAAAACCTTAATGGAGTTTACAGCTAAAGAAATGTAATCATTTACATTCTGCAAAAACGGCTGTATAATTTTTCGTACACCGGAATAATTTTACTGATATCAAATAAACAAGCCTGCTCATAAGCGGCTTGTTTCATTTGCATGAGTTTGTTTTCGTCTGACAAAAGACCAATAGCATAACCACTCATGGCTGCAACGTCTCCTACTGGTGCCATATAGCCGGTCTCACCCTGAATATTAATTTCATGTAAACCTCCAGCATCTGAACTAATTACAACAGCGCGGGCTGCCATAGCTTCTAGTGCCGCTAAACCAAAACTTTCATATTCGGAAGGGAGTAAAAATACATCAGTGACTGCTAAAATATCTTCAATTTGTTCTTGCTTGCCTAAAAAACGAACCTGTTCTTCAATGCCTAAATTACGCGCTAACTCTTCTGTAGCGTGGCGTTCAGGGCCATCGCCCACCATTAATAATTTGGCAGGCACTTCTTTAATGATATTTGCAAATATGTGTACCACGTCATCTACTCTTTTTACTTTTCTAAAATTAGATGCGTGCGTAATTATTTTTTCGTTGTTAGGGGCAATTACTTTTTTAAATGCTTCACTTGGTTTTTTGTCAAAACGCCCTACGTCTACAAAATTATAAATCACTTCAATTTCTTTTGTGATTTTAAATGTTTGGTAGGTAATGTCTCTTAGGTTATTAGACACGGCTGTAATGGCATCACTTTCATTGATAGAAAAAGTAACAACGGGCTCGTAGGTTTTGTCTCTTCCAACTAAGGTAATATCTGTGCCGTGTAATGTTGTGATAACAGGTATATCTCTATTTATTTTTTGTTTTACAATTTGCTTGGCCATATAAGCAGCAGATGCGTGCGGTATCGCATAGTGTACGTGCAATAAATCTAGGTCGTGATTAATAATTACATCTACCATGGCAGAAGCAAGTGCTACCTCATAAGGGGGGTAATCAAAAAGTGGATAGGTAGGAACCCTTACTTCATGGTAAAAAATATTAGCGTTAAACTCATTGAGTCTTACGGGTTGTTGGTAAGTAATAAAATGTACCTGATGTCCTTTATCGGCCAAGGCTTTTCCAAGTTCGGTGGCCAAAACACCGCTTCCACCAAAAGTGGGGTAACAAACAATCCCTATACGCATATTATGTTTAATGGGCTCTAAAACTGACCATTTCCTATGCAAGTAACAATTATTTTGGCATTCTGTTTATTTAATAGCTACCCAGGGGTTCAGATTCCTAGAAATTGTTAACTTGAGGCCTATGAAAAAGATCATTATCCTCGTTTTATTAGCGCCTTTTTTTGGGTTTAGCCAAACCAGTGAGTCTACTAACGCAGACGCCGTATTCATTAAAAAGTTATCAGATGAGATTCTTACAAATGGTAAGGCGTACGATTTATTATATGAGTTAACCAAAAATGTAGGAGGTAGGATAGCAGGTTCTCCTGCCATGTATAAGGCAGAAGCTTGGGGCGTTAATACTTTTGAGCAACTTGGTGCACCAGCAGTAAGTAAACAAGCTTGTATGGTGCCAAGATGGGTGCGTGGTGCAGGTGATTTTGCTAAAATCACGCATATTGATGGCAAAAAACAAGCAAAAGCATTAGATGTATTAGCGCTTGGAAATTCACTTGGCGATGGGAAAAAAGTGGAAGCTACGCTACTTGCTGTACAAAATTTTGAGGAGTTAGAAAAACGAAAAGATGAAGTAAAAGGCAAAATTGTTTATTTCAATAATAGTTTTGACGTTACCATTGTAAAAACATTTGAAGCCTATGGTAAAGCTGGACAATATAGAAGAAACGGCGCTAGCCAAGCAGCAAAATATGGAGCGGTAGGTTGTATTATCCGTTCGCTCACCAGTTCTACTGCTAATGATCCGCACACAGGTGGGATGGCTTATAATGATTCTTTTCCAAAAATTCCTGCTCAGGCAGTGGGTCCTCGCGACGCCGATTATTTATGGTCACTTGCTAAACAATCAAGTACTGTAAAAATTAAGATGGCAACACACGGTCAATTTTTACCAGACACAACAGGGCATAATATTATCGCCGAAATAAAAGGATCGCAATTTCCTGATGAAATAATTACACTTGGCGGACATCTAGATAGTTGGGATGTGAATGAAGGCGCACATGATGATGGCGCAGGTGTGGTGCATACCATGGAAGTGATGCGTGCCTTTTTAGCTCTAGGATATCAACCAAAGCGCACTATTCGTTTTGTATTATTTGCCAATGAAGAAAACGGATTAAGAGGCGGGACTGCTTATGCTGCTGCTGCAAAAGAAAAAAAGGAAAAGCACATTTTTGCTTTAGAGAGTGATGAAGGGGGCTTTACACCAAGAGGCTTTAGTTTTACAGCTGCACCAGAAAAAGTTGAAGCAGCAAAACGTTGGTTACCGCTTTTAAAACCTTATGGAACCACAAGTATGGATGACGCTGGTGGTGGTGCAGATATTGGACCCTTAAATAGAAATTTTAATACACCCCTTTGCGGATTTTTACCAGATTCGCAGCGTTATTTTGATGTGCATCATGCGCGTTCCGACGTTTTCGAAAACGTCAATAAGCGCGAGTTACTACTTGGTGCTGTGAATATAGCTGGCCTTATATATCTAGTAGACACCTATGGTTTTTAAGAAAGGGGATGAATTTACTTTAGGCTTGTAATAAAAATATTGCTAGGCGTTTATGGATGTCTACCGTTTCTTTTTTCCACTGTGCAACCGTTTTGGTTTTAATCCACTGTGTAGGAGCAGTAATGTCTACAGCGATACAAATTTTTGTTTGTGGATGACAATATTGTAACAAGTCTTTAATGAGTTGATTGTTCCGATAGGGTGTTTCAATAAATATTTGTGCTGAGTTTTTTTTAGCTGAATCTTGTTCTAATTGTGCAATGGTTTTTTTCTTTTCCAAACTATCGATAGGGAGGTAACCATGAAAACTAAAATTTTGCCCATTCATACCGCTAGCCATGAGTGCTAATAATATAGAATTAGGACCTACCAGTGGACAAACTTCATATCCTTTTTCTTGGGCTGCAGCTACTAATATTTGGCCAGGATCCGCAACACCAGGGCATCCAGCTTCGCTAATAATACCAATATTTTTTCCTTGCGATAGTAATTGAATGAATTCTGTTACTACTGTATACTCGGCTTTATGAATAGCACGCCAAGTGTAGTTATCTATCACCATGTCGCGCCAAAACTTTTTCAAGTACCTCCGCGCCGTTTTTTCATTTTCAACAAAAAACGCATCACATAATGTAGCCTGCTCAATTACATATGGGGGAATGCTATTGTCTGCTTCTTCGTGTAAAACGGTAGGTATTAAATATACTTTTCCTTGGTTCATTAGTCAATTTGTCTTTTTGGATCTAAGCTTAATGTAGCAGCAATTACTGCATAACATGGTGCAAATAGCCATCCAATAAATGGAATAAAGTGTAGCATGTAAAAAATTATTCCATTGCCAATAGCGAGTCCTTTATTGTTTCCTATAAAAAAAATACTTTCTTGTGCTGTTTTATTTTTTCTTTCCATACTATAATCAAGCATTGAAAAGCCAAGGTAGTAGCATTCAATTAATAATGCCATAAATGGTGTAAACCATCCAATGATTGGAATCAAACAAACAACTAAAATAGTGAGTAGGTATACGGTTTGCCATAAACTATTTCTGATAGCAATGTACATGCCTCTTAGCGCTTGCCGGATAAAGTCTTTGAATATAAATGGGTATTCTTTTTCTTCTAAAATGGCTGCTGTTTTTTCAGATAAATAAGCAAAAAGAGGAGCGCCAATTATTAAAAATAAATACTTGAATAGGGAAAAGTAGAAAAGCAAAATCATAAACCATACCATTGTACTACCCACCACAAATAAAAATCCAGCAAAACTATTGGTAAGGCTATCCATCCAAACTTTAAGTCCAGACTTTAATGTCATCCAAACAATAAAATCACTGGCTGTGCTGCTAAATAGTTTGAGCACTACAAAAAACAGAACGGTGTATATAATGCCAGGAATCAGTATCCATTTCCAAAGTTTATGTTTTACAATAAACTGATGGGCTTTAACATACGATACAGCTGATATGATAAGGTCTTTAAGCAATAGAAACAGTTTATTGTAAAGTTAGACAATGACAATTAAAACTTTGGACAAATAATAGGTTTATCTGTGCGGGGTCTTCTTGTATAAATAAGTGAAAATTCGATACCTCCCATTTGTTGCGATGCCGTTTTTAAGCGGCTATTGTTAATATCATACGTAGCGCCAATTCTAAAGTCATTGAATTCAATACCTACATACGGAACAATCGCGTCGTTTAAGCGCATCCAGCTACCTATATAAATACTAGCCGCTCTGTCATTTTCCGGATCGCTACTTATTTGTAGGGCACCTCCAAACATTGTTTCCTGTGCACCACCCTGAGTTTGGTGTAACGCACTTACATGAAGAATGGCACTCGTTCCAACATAAAAGTAGCCGCCGCCGTGCACCGTAAATCGAGGATTCACACTATAATTGGCACCTAAAAATGATTGTCTAGGTCTGTTCAGGTGGTACATGCTGAGCCCTACATAATAATTGTTTTGTTCCCCAATAGTTCCGTTCAGTAAAATACCCGCATTGATAGTTGTATAATTTGAAGTGAGTGAGGGTGCGGTAAATAATTCGGAACTAATACCACTAAAACCAGCATTTGTTAACTGGTCTTCAAATTTAATTTGATTGGTATTCAAAAGCATATTGGCCTGTGTTATTTGAAAACCAAAACCAATTTGAGTATTGTTGTCTTCATCTACACCTTTATGGTAGGCGGTAGAAAAACTTGCGTAGTTGAATTTTATAGCACCATTTGCATGGTTATCTGAATAACCTGTAAATCCAATGCCCCAACTATCATTTTCATTCAAACTTTTTTGTAGCAGTTTGGCATCAAAAGAAGCAGTTGTTGTAATAAACGCGTTATTTATGTTTGGCCACTGATTACGGTGGTTGGATGCAATTCTATAATTACCATCAAATTTTCCGGTAAGTGCTGGATTGATGGTAAGCGGAGAAGCAAAGAATTGTGAAAAATGCGGATCCTGTGCGCTACTGTTTTGTAGCGAAAAAATGAAACAACAAAGTATTAATATGAAACTTACGTACCGCAATGTACCTGCAAGTTAGCGTAAACAATTAATTCTTAAGCCTGACTTTTGGTGCCAAATGCTAAATCGCCAGCATCTCCCAGGCCTGGAACTATATATCCCTTTGCTGTAAGCTCGTCATCAATATCGCCGCACCAAATTTTAACATTTGTACCACAGGCTTTTTCGATGGCGGCAATACCAACCGTACTTGCAATGGCTACCACTATATGAAATGCTGCAGGCGTGCCTTCGCTTTTCATATGCTCGATGGTTTTAATAATGGAAGCGCCTGTTGCAAGCATGGGGTCTGCAATTATAATAATGCGGTTATCAAGTGAAGGACAACTCATATATTCTAAACAAATTTCAAAACTGCCATCGGGATGGTGTTTACGGTATGCCGAAATAAAAGAGTTATCTGCCTTGTCAAAGTAATTGAGTAGTCCGTTGTGCATCGGAAGTCCTGCTCTTAAAATAGTAGCAAGTATGGGTTGCTGTGCAAGTACTTTGCTTTCGTGGATACCTAATGGTGTTTCTGTTTGCACAACAACAGAAGGTAGTTCTTTACTGATTTCGTAAGCAGCAATTTCACCAATACGTTCTAAATTTCTCCTAAAACGCATGCGGTCGTTTTGTACGTTACGGTCTCTTAATTCTGAAACCCAATTGCTAACTAAACTATGCGATGCACTTAAATTTACTACCATGGTTCAAAGGTATTTGAAAGCTTAAAATATGTCAAAATTAAAATGGTCGCCATTAAATAGGCCTTTATCACTCAGTTTTAAATGAGGAATCACGAGTAAGGCCATAAAGCTAAGTGTCATAAAAGGTGCTTGCAGCTTAGATCCTAGGGCTTTTGCCGCAAGGTCAATGGCGGTGTATTTGTCTGCTACTTCAAAACCATCTGCACTGCTCATGAGTCCTGCAACTGGGAGTGGCAACACTAAGCTTGCTCCGTTATTGTTTGCGCCATTTGCATGATTCACCACACTTACGCCACCTCTCGCTTCAATCACTGCATTAATGGCAGTAGCAATACTTTCATCATCTACACCCACCGCAACAATATTATGACTATCGTGCGCTACACTCGATGCGATGGCGCCATGTGTTAAACCAAAATTTTTAATAAATGCCTTTGCTATGGGCGCAGCGTGGTATCTATTGACCACTACTATTTTTAAAATATCATGTTGCGTGTCTGTTACCCAATTGCCACTTTGTAAACTTCCAGCAAGTAGTAATTTATTGGTGATCAGTTGTCCGTCTAGTGCTTCTATAACTGGAATAATGCCATTTTTATTTGGGTATTCATTTTCCGGAATTGCTAATGCAGTAGCATCAATTTTTTCACAATTAAAATTATTGATTGCATTTGTAGTGACGCTATTAATTTTTGAAATACCTTTTTCTGCAACGGTTGAACCGTTAATATACGTGCTGAGTACTTCAAAATGTGTAAGGTCTTTGACCAAAATAAAATCGGCAGGATCACCCGGATTTAAAATACCTACAGGTAGCTTGTAATGCGCTACAGGATTGATACACGCGGCCCTTAGCACATTAAATATATCAAGACCTTTGGCAATAGCTCTTGCACAAATAGTATTGATATGCCCAGCAGCTAAACTATCTGGATGTTTATCATCACTACATAACATAATACGAGTGGTATGCGAATCAATTAAAGGGTAAAGTGCTTCAAAGTTTTTAGCAGCACTTCCTTCTCTAATTAAAATATGCATGCCGTATTCTAATTTTTCTAAAGCTTCTTCGATGGTAAAACATTCATGATCGGTACTAATACCTGCTGCAATATATTTTTTGGCAGCTTCGCCTCTTAATCCGGGTGCATGACCATCAACTGGCTTTTTGTGTTTTTGTGCCGATTTTATTTTAGCCATTACCGAAGGGTCGTTAAATAACACCCCGGGAAAATTCATCATTTCAGATAAATAATAAATTTCCGGTCTCGCTAATAAATCGTCAACTTCTTTTTCATTGACTTCGGCGCCAGCTGTTTCAAATATTGTTGCAGGCACACAACTTGGCGCACCAAAGAAAAATTTAAATGGCGTTTGTTTTCCATTTTCAATCATGAACTCCACGCCGGCCACACCACACACATTGGCAATTTCGTGCGGGTCGCTAATGGTTCCAATGGTTCCGTGCAGTACGGCAAGCCTGGCAAATTCGGAAGGCACGAGCATGCTACTTTCGATATGCACATGGCTATCAATAAAGCCGGGCATGATATAGGGCAAACTAGGGTTAACCGGTTCGCTATTAGCCTCTATGCGCTTAATGTGGCCTTCTTCGATCCAAAGGGTGGCTCCATAGATATGCCTATTTGGGATGTCTACTAAATTGCCGGTAACACTATACGTATGGGTACTGCTCATGAGGGCACTAAGGTACAATAGAACCCTAAGTTTTAAGGGACTCTCAATTCAATTTTTTGGTAAGCCAAATGAGTAGTAAATTACTTTTCCAATTTAAACGTATATGAAAAAACTACATTTTGTACTAGCGGCCATTTTGCTGCTTAGTGTAAGTGCAACAAATCAAGTAATTGCACAAAAGAAAGAAGCAAAAAAAACGGCTGCTACCGCGCCGGCTTCGCCGGCGCTCAGTCCTGACTCCATTTTATTTTCGGAGGTAAAATATAGACTGGTAGGCCCTTTTAGAGGCGGTAGAAGTGCTGCTGTGGCAGGTAGTTATGTAAACAACAACACTTTTTATTTTGGTGCTACTGGTGGTGGTTTATGGAAAACCGTAGACGGCGGTAGCAACTGGAAAAATTTGAGCGATAAAAAAATAGGCGGCAATATTGGCGCCATTGCCATGGCGCCATCCGACGAAAACATTTTATATGTAGGCGAAGGGGAGAATACCATGAGAGGTAATGTGGCAGAGGGTTTGGGCGGTATGTGGCGCTCTAACGATGGAGGTAAAACATTTACCAATATTGGATTAAAAGAAGGTCGACATATTATTAGAATTATTGTGCATCCGCGTGATCCAAACACCGTTTGGGCAGCTGTTGTGGGTCATTTATTTGGACCCAATCCAGAGCGTGGTGTATACAAAACTACCGATGGCGGTAAAACTTGGAAGCAAACTTTATTTGTAAATAACCAAACCGGTTGTTCTGATTTAGTAATGGAGCCAGGTAATCCATCTGTATTATATGCCGGTATGTGGCGTGTGCAAAGAACCCCACATAGCATGGAAAGTGGTGGCGAAGGATCAGGTTTATACAAGAGCACCGATGGTGGTGATACCTGGGTTAATATTTCTCAAAACAAAGGCCTTCCTAAAGGCGTTTGGGGTATTGTAGGCGTGGCGGTAGCCCCTTCCAACACCGATAAATTATATGCCATCGTAGAAAATGCGGCTGGCGGTATGTTTGTAAGTAATGACGCTGGCGCCACCTGGACATTAACCAGTAGCGATAATAATATTCGCCAGCGTGCATGGTATTATAGTAAAGTATTTGTGTCGCCAACCAACGAAAATTTAGTGTATGCGCTCAATGTAAATTTCATGCGCAGTAATGATGGTGGTAGAACATTTTCTGGTGTGAACACGCCACATGGTGATCATCATGATTTATGGATCGATCCAAAAAATCCAAACCGTATGATTGTTGCAGACGATGGTGGTGCGCAAGTAAGTTTTGATGGCGGTAATAATTGGAGTACCGAAAACAATCAACCTACTGCTCAAATTTATAGAGTGAGTACCGATAATTCATATCCTTACCGCATACTAGGTGCACAGCAAGATAATTCTACCATTCGTATTAAAAGTAGAACGTCTGGTGCTGGTATTACCGATAAAGATTGGGAATCTACAGCAGGAGCAGAGAGTGGTTTTGTGGTAGCAGATCCTTTAAATCCGGATGTGGTTTATGGTGGTAACTATGGTGGTTATTTGTCTAGACTCGATCACCGCACCGGAGAAAACAGAGCCATCAATGTGTGGCCTGATAATCCAATGGGAGCAGGGGCTGACGTATTAAAATATAGATTCCAGTGGAACTTCCCTATATTTTTTAGTCCGCACAATCCTAAAAAGTTATACACGGCGGGCAACCATTTATTTGCCACAGAAAATGAAGGAAAATCATGGGATATGATTAGCCCAGATTTAACCACCAACGATAAATCTAAGCAAGGTCCAAGTGGTGGTCCCATCACAAAAGACAATACATCGGTAGAATATTATTGTACCATTTTTGCAGCTGCAGAATCTGTTTTAGAAAAAGATTTACTCTGGACAGGTAGTGATGATGGTTTAATTCATGTAAGTAAAGACGGTGGTAAAAATTGGGAAAATGTTACACCATTAGAAGCAGGCAAACAAATGATGTGGAATTGTATCGAAACAGATCCATTTAAAAAAGGTACTGCTTATTTTGTTGGAACAAAATATAAAATGGATGATTATGCGCCGTATATTTTTAAAACAGAAGACTACGGTAAAACTTGGAAAAAAATTACAGCGGGTATAGATCCAATGCATTTTACAAGAGCCTTACGTGCCGATCATAAGCGCCCAGGTTTACTCTATGCAGGTACTGAGTTTGGTATGTATATTTCTTTTGATGATGGTGCTAATTGGAAAAAGTTCCAACTTAATTTACCTGAAACTCCAATTACCGATTTAACGATTAAAGAAAATGATTTGATTGTAGCTACCCAGGGTAGAGCGTTTTGGATCATTGATGATTTAGGTATTGTTCAGCAGCATCAAGCAGCTAACTATGCTAAAAACATCCATGTATTTGATGCCAACCCAGTGGTAAGATCAGAAGGTGGTGGTAGAAGACGCGGTGGTTTTGGTGGTGGTATGGCAGCCAATATGGGTGCCAATCCTGCACTTGGTTCTGTGATCAACTATTATTTAAAAGGCGTTACGGATAGCAGTAAATTATCGATAGCTGTCCTTGACAAAAAAAATAAAGTGATCAGAACCTTTAGCAAAAACGCAAAAGATCCACAAGATAAAATTGAGTTTACAGAAGGCATCAATCAGTTTGAGTGGGATATGAATTATCCTGCAGCTGAGCGCCTTGATGGTTTAATTTTATGGAATGGTGGTGTGGGTACTGTTAAAGCAGCGCCTGGTAAATACACGGCTCGTTTTGTGTTCCAAAAAGATACGGTGCTGGTACCATTTGTTATTAAGCCTAATCCTAATTATGCTGCCACGGAAGCAGACTATGACGCACAAGTAGCATTTTTATTAAGTGTGCGTGATAAGTTTTCTGAAATTCAAAAAGCCATTAAAGATATCAGAGCAGTGCGTTCGCAAGTAAATGAGTTTACTGCAAAACTAGATGGTCAAAAAGAATTAAAATCGTTTGCTGATTCGGTGGTTAAAAAAATGACTGGTATCGAAGAAGTACTCTACCAAACAAAAGCAAAGAGCGGTCAGGATGTACTTAATTATCCAATTCGTTTAAACGATAAAATTGCGGGCTTATTTAATGTAGTGGCAAGTGGCCAAACAGCGCCAAGCAAACAAGCAGTAGAAGCATTTGCAGATTTAAAAGGTCAAGCTGACGTCGCTTTAACGAGCTTAAAAGGCATGATGGATAAAGACCTTAAGGCACTCAATCAAATGATTCACGAAAAAATGGTACCAGTAATTGGTATCAAATAAATAAGAATAATTAATCTAACAAATCGGGGCGGCGTGCTTTTGTACGCTGCACCGATTGTTCGTATCTCCACTCCTCCACTTTTTTAGGGTCACCTTGTAAGAGTACATCAGGTACTTTGTCCCCTCTAAATTCGGCGGGTCTGGTATACACTGGTGGTGCTAATAAATTATCCTGAAAAGAATCGGTCAGCGCCGACGTTTCATCGTTTAATACCCCAGGAATTAAACGCCCTACAGCATCTACAACTACTGCTGCTGCTAGTTCTCCGCCACTTAGTACATAATCACCAATAGAAATTTCCTGTGTCACGTACTGCTTTCTAATGCGTTCGTCAATGCCTTTGTAGTGGCCACAAATAATTAAAATATTGCCTTTCAGTGATAATTGATTGGCAGCACTTTGATTAAATCTAACACCATCGGGTGTCATAAAAATAATTTCATCGAAGGGGGCTGGTGCTTGTAATTCGTCGATAGCATTAGCAAGTGTTTCGCAAACAATAACCATACCCGCGCCACCGCCGTACTGATAATCATCTATTTGCCCGTGCTTATTAATAGCCCACTTGCGAAGGCTATGCACGTTAACTTGTAGCAGTCCTTTTTCCTGCGCACGTTTCATAATGCTGTGTGCAAAAGGGCCTTCTAATAGTTCAGGCAGTACCGATAAAATATCAATTTTTAACATGCTTTATTTTTTATTCCATAAAACCCTCAATATCCCTGCGTTGTTTTTTGGTAGGTCTTCCTATTTTACTCAAACGTTTACCGGTTTGATAGGTAGCCGCCTCATAAGAAACGCGGTCCAGCTCTTCGGGTGGTGTTTGATCTTCGTAATGCAAAATAGCCTCAGGGTATTGAACCCTTTTTTCTAGTAAGCCCGTTACTTTAACCACCCATCTGCGCGCTTCTGTTTTTACATCGTATACATCACCTAGGTTTACAACTTTGGCTGCTTTTACATTATCGCCATTACATTTTACCTTACCCTTGCTGCAAGCATCACCAGCTTGGCTTCTCGTTTTAAACAAACGAATAGCCCAGAGGTATTTATCAATACGAAGTTTTTCTTTACTTGCTGCTTGCATAAAACTGGTGAAAGTAAGGAATGGTTTCTATGCCCTTGTAAAAATTGACGATGTCAAATTTTTCGTTGGGGCTATGTAAATTATCACTATCAAGTCCAAAGCCCATGAAAACAATTTTAAGACCTAGTTCTTTTTCAAATAAAGCGCAAATAGGAATACTACCACCGCCTCTTACTGGAATAGGATCTTTACCAAAAGTGGCAGCAATAGCGCTCGCAGCCGCTTGATATTCTTTAGAGTCAATAGGTGTCATGTAAGGCTCGCCACCATGGTGCTCCGACGCTTTTACCGTTACACCAGCTGGCGCAATAGAAGTAAAGTAGTTGATTATTTTTTCTGTAATGACCTCAGACGATTGATTGGGTACCAGTCTACAAGAAATTTTTGCAAATGCTTTAGAAGGAAGCACGGTTTTAGCGCCTTCACCGGTGTAGCCACCCCAAATGCCATTAACCTCAAGGGTTGGTCTTATGCCCGTTCTTTCGTTACTGCTATATCCTTTTTCGCCCCATAAAGTTTGCACACCTAAATCCTTTGCATATTCCGTAGCATCAAAAGGTGCTTCGGCCATTTTAGCTCTTTCGATATCTGTTGATTCAACAACATCGTCATAAAAACCTGGAATGGTAATATGATTATTTTCGTCGTGGCAAGATGCAATCATTTTTGAAAGCATAGTAATAGGGTTGGCAACAGCGCCACCATAAACACCACTATGTAAATCTCTATTAGGTCCGGTTACTTCTACCTCGATATAACTTAATCCACGCACGCCAATATCGATAGAAGGATTTTCCATGCTGATCATAGAAGTATCACTAATTAAAATAACGTTAGCGTCCAGTAATGCTTTATTCGCTTTCACAAACGTGGCTAAATTAGGGCTACCTACTTCTTCTTCACCTTCAATTAAAAATTTGATATTGGTGCTAAGCGTACCCGTTTCCACCATCGTCTCTAACGCTTTCACGTGCATATAAAATTGACCTTTATCATCTGCCGATCCACGCGCATAAATTTTTCCATCTTTTATAACCGGATCAAAAGGTCCGCTGTTCCATAGTTCTAATGGATCTGCGGGTTGCACATCATAGTGCCCGTACACAAGCACGGTAGGAAGTGCAGGATCAATTATTTTTTCACCATAAACAATTGGGTGGCCTTCTGTTGGATAAATTGTAGCGGTTGTAGCGCCAGCATCCAATAAACCTTTTTTAACCGCTTCCGCGCAGGTAAGCATGTCATTTTTATTTTCCGTTCTTGCACTCACACTAGGTATGCGTAGCAATGCTAATAATTCTTCTAAAAAACGGTCTTTGTTTTTTTCTTGATAGTCTTTCCAAACTTGCATAGGATGTATTTTCTAAGGTTCTAATTGATGTTTTTTATTGGATAGGATATTATCGAGGGTCCAAGTTAGTTTCTTTTCAAATGTGGCTTGTCTTTCGGGGCAATTTTTATTACAAATGCCACAGCTGATGGCTAAACAACCATCGGTATGCACAAAAAGTTCAATGGCGTCACCAAAATGTGATTTAATGAGGTCCGATAAGCTGTCTATTTCCCGGTGGGCTTCATGCACATTTAAAAACCAGGGTACGGTTAAGTGACAATCGATATGTAATAGGCTACCATATTTGATAACGCGTAAATTATGCAGGTCAATCCAGTTTTCTACTTTGTTTTGATTCAGTACCCCAATAAATTTATTTAATAAATCGAGGTCGGCTTCATCCATGATACCAGCAAAGGATGACCTTAAAATTTTGTAGCCATTATAAATAATAAGCGCACTCATGCCCAGTGCAATTACTTTATCTATCCAGTATACTTCCCAGATAAGCATAGCGACAATGCCTGCTACAATGGCCAGCGTTGAATAGGTATCTATTTGCAAATGTTTCCCACTGGCTTGTAGCGCCAACGATTTATTTCTTTTACCAATTTTAATACAAACTGCTCCAGCAAAATAATTAAGAACGGCAGTCGCGCCAACAAGCCAAAGTCCTGTATCGAGTGCATGCAGGGGCGCATTATTAAATAAATTAGCCAATGTTTCGTATACAATTAATACGCCAGCTACAATAATTAAAGTGCCTTCAGCCGCAGCCGAAATAAATTCTGCTTTACCATGCCCATAAGGGTGGTCTACGTCTTTTGGCTTAGCTGCCACATATAAACTGTAAAGGCCAATAAAACCGGCCACTACATTTACAATACTTTCTAGTGCATCTGTTAAAACGGCTAGTGAATGCGTATAAAAATAAGCCACTGTTTTTACGCCAAGCAGTATAACACCCAGGCTGGTAATAACAATTTGAACTTTAAAATTTTCTTTGGCTAATTTCACAAATGCGTTTTAAAACCTATTTAAATGCGCTCTAGGGTATAATGTATGGGGCAAGTTTTAGCAAGCATCGCAGATACGCCACAATACTTTTCGTGGCTTAAACTCACGGCTCTTTTAAAGTGATCGAGTTGGGCTTCTCCCACGTCTGCTTTATAAACCATATGAATCACCGAAAATACTTTTGGAATGGTGTCCGTTTGTTCTGCAGTGGCTTCAATAATTAGTTTTGTAAATGGCACTTTCATTTTGTTGAGTATTTCAACAACATCAATACCACTGCAGCCACAAAGTGATGCCAACATTAATTTTTTAGGATTCATACCTGAATCTAAACTTCCATTTTCGATAGTAGTGTCTAGTCGTATGGTTTGACCCGTTTCTGAACTGGCATCAAATGCCAAATGACTCACCCAATTTGTAGTTACTTTCATTGTTAAGTATTTATTGCATGGCTTTTTCAAATCTGGCTGCTACAAAATCCCAGTTAACCAGGTTAAACCAAGCGGTAATATAATCGGCTCTTTTGTTTTGATATTTTAAATAGTAGGCGTGTTCCCAAATATCTAAACCCATTAATGGAAATCCTTTAAAAGCACTTACATCCATGAGTGGATTGTCTTGATTAGGGGTAGAGCCAATGGCTAATTTTTTGTCAGCTGTAACAACAAGCCATGCCCATCCACTTCCAAATCTATTTTTTGCTGCGTCTGCAAATTGTGTTTTAAATGCATCCATTGAGCCGTAGCTATTATTGATCGCAGCGGCGAGTACTCCTGAAGGAACGCCAGCTGGAGCGGCTTTCATGCAGTTCCAAAAAAGTTCGTGGTTGTAATGGCCACCTGCATTATTGCGCATTTTAGTGGAGTAACTACTTATTTTTTGTAGAACCTCTTCGAGGTTGCTATTGGTATTTACGTTTTCTGCAGCAGCAGCATCTTGTACATTTTTTGCATAACCCGCAGCGTGCTTACTATAATGAATTTCCATGGTGAGCGCATCTATAAACGGCTCGAGTGCTGTATAGGCGTATGGTAAAGGAAGTTGTGTAAAGGAAGTGCCAATAAACGCTGGAGATGTGTTTGGGGCAACATTTGTTGGCAGGACCGGCGCAAATTTATTATTTGAAGCAAAGACACTTAAGTGGCTAGCCGTAACTGCGGTAACCATGGCTGCTTTAGCAGTTGTTTCTATAAAATTCCGTCTAGAATTTTTGTTTGAATCTTGCACTGACATGGTATTAAAATTTAGTTACCTAAAGTTACTTTAAAACTTGCGGGTATAGGCGCGAATTTTGGTAAACAGTCTGTAGTAATACTCCTGGTTAAACAGTTGTGCGTCTGCCATGGCTTTAACCACTAAAAAAATACTGATAGGAAGTAGTATAAAGGTAGAAAGCCACATGCCCATGAGCGGACTTAGCTGCGCAGACTTAACAAACTTTTCTCCAAACGTATTAAAGAGGTGAAAGATGACAAAAAAGATAATGGCAAATACAAGAGGCGTACCAAGTCCTCCTTTTCTAATAATGGAACCTAGTGGAGCGCCAATTAAAAACAGCACAAGACATGCTGCAGATAAAGTAAACTTCCGGTGCCACTCAATTTGATGCAGTTGCAGTGAGGTTTGACGCTCTTTGTAGTCGAGGGCTAAATAGTTTACATTGTTTTTTATACCTGTTACTTGATTGGAAGCGCTTTCGATACATTCGTTTTGAATGGAATCGGGAATGGCTTCATCAAAGTTTTTGTAATTTTTTTTGATACCCGCTTTTGCAGCAGCAGTCATCGTCCATCCGGTATCGGTGGTATAGCGAGCAAAACGAATGTAGGGGTTTACTTCTTTTCTAGTTCTTGCCGTATACATGCTATCCACGTTATCTATAGAATCGATAGCCGTATTTAATTGTCTTACGCTTAACATTTTTGGATCGTAAAAACTACTGTCTCCGCTTTTTTTAAGCTGAAAACTTTTTAAGTCAAATATTTTTTTATAGGTTTTAAATCCAAGTCGGATAAATTCTGTTTTTGGCGTACCTCTTACCCCTCTTTCTTCGTAACGCCATCCATTTTTCAATATAAACTCTAGGTATTTTTTATCCTTTGTAACGCGCATGATACCGCTTTCTGCAAAGAGTACATTGTCTTGTAAACTGTAATTTTTTTCAAATAAAACGATGTCATGAATAACGCTATCGTTTTTTTCTTTTCTACCTAATTTAATAACGTAGCCGTCCAGCTTATCATAAAAAACACCTTCTTTAATATCGATAGCTGGCTTAGCAACAATGATGTCAAATTTGAGGGTGGCTAATTTGAGCTGCGTAACAGGAATAATATTATTGGCAAATAAAAAGGCAAGGCCGCTTAAGAAAATAGTAATCACAACGAGCGGGCGCATAAAGCGTATGAGTGGAATGCCAGCAGCTTTGATGGCTACAAGCTCAAACGATTCTCCTAAATTTCCAAAAGTCATGATGGAAGAAAAAAGGAGCGCTAATGGAAGTGCAATGGGAACCCATGATAATGTTACGAGGCCAATTAAATATAAGAGGGTAGGAAGGTCTAATCCTTTGCCCACTAAATCATCGATGTACAACCAAAAAAATTGCATGGTCAGTACAAACAACGAAATTAGAAAAGCACCAATAAACGGTCCAATGAAAGAACGAATAATGAGTATGTCTAATTTTTTAATCAAAGCGCTGCAGGATTCTTTTGAAGATAACTTAATAATTGTAGCAGGCGCAGAAAAGATGGAGACCTAGGCACCTAATCTATGAAACAGTTCTTTCACTTGGTACTCCCAAAGTTGACTTTGATCTTTGATTTCATTTTTTTCAGCAAAATCTTTAATAATCAAAACTGTTTGGTTTGAAATTTCTGTTTTTTCAATTTTGAATTCGAAATATTCGTTTTTTTCAGAATGAAGCCATTGGTACTTTATAAATTTATCTTGCTCCTTTTCAATGACTTGTGCTTTGTCTGGCTCACCACCACCCCAAGAAAAACTAAATTCACCATCCCATTCGTCTACTTTGTCGGCGAACCACTCTTGTAAACCGGCCGGCGTCGATAAAAAATCAAATAATATACCTGGAGAGCATCTCACTGGAAATTCTAACGTAAATAATTGCTTCTTACTCATTACTTTCTCTATTTTACTACCCTTGTAGTCACGCAATAATATTAAATAATCTAACCCCGCCAAATGTTTTTTTATACCACTCGTGTAAATCTGCGGCAAATACCTGAATGGTTTTATATATGATTACGTAAAATGTTGATAATCAATTAATTGAAAGTTTTTTATCTTATCCCCATTTTCACAAATACTTGTCAAAAAATGGTTAAAATTAGTTTGATTCCAACCTATATTTGCAGCCCAAGCTATTATTGGCTTATTTATCAGGGAAAATCAGACTGTTATGTTTCAAGGTTTATCGGAAAAATTAGAAAGCGCATTTAAGAATTTAAAGGGCGAAGCGCGCATCAATGACCTCAATATTGCCAATACCATTAAGGATATTAGACGTGCACTTATTGATGCTGACGTTAACTTTAAAATTGCCAAAGAATTTACCGAAAAAGTTAGAGACAAAGCCGTTGGACAAAAAGTAATCAACGCGGTAAGTCCTGGACAATTGATGGTAAAAATTGTGCAAGATGAACTGACCGAATTAATGGGTGGTGAAGCTGTTAATTTCAATGCTGTTGGAAACCCTGCCGTTATTTTAATTGCTGGTTTACAAGGTTCTGGTAAAACAACTTTTACAGGAAAACTCGCCAATCATTTAAAAAATAAATTGGGTAAATCGCCGCTACTTGTTGCAGCGGATGTATACCGTCCTGCAGCGATTGATCAGCTAGGGGTACTTGCGGGTCAAGTTGGTGTAGAAGTTTATTCGGAAGTAGGCAATACAGATCCGGTAGCCATTGCAAAAGCGGCTATTGCACACGCAAAAGCAAACAATAAAAATGTAGTGGTGATTGACACCGCGGGCCGTCTCGCAGTAGACGAAGCAATGATGCTAGAAGTCGCTGCTATCAAGGCCGCCGTGAATCCTACCGAAATTTTATTTGTGGTAGATTCCATGACCGGACAAGACGCCGTTAACACTGCAAAAGCATTTAACGACCGACTCGATTTTACCGGTGTTGTACTTACAAAATTAGATGGTGATACAAGAGGTGGTGCGGCGCTTACTATTAAATACACAGTCAACAAACCCATCAAGTTTGTGAGTAGCGGTGAGAAATTAGATACACTCGATATCTTTTATCCTGACCGTATGGCGCAGCGTATTTTGGGTATGGGTGATATCACTTCACTTGTAGAAAAAGCGCAAGCACAATTTGATGAAGTAGAAGCAAAAAAATTAGAAAAGAAAATCAAAAAAAATCAGTTTGATTTTCAGGATTTTTTAACGCAGCTTCAGCAAATTAAAAAAATGGGTAACATCAAAGATTTAATGGGCATGATTCCAGGTGTTGGTAAAGCCATTAAAGATGTTGATATAAACGATAACGCATTTGTGGGCATCGAAGCCATGATCAATTCAATGACGCCATTTGAGCGCGCCAACCCAGATGCACTTACGCCAAGCAGAAAGCAGCGTATTGCAAAAGGTGCTGGTAAAGATTTGGCCGAAGTAAATGCCTTTATGAAGCAGTTTGATCAGATGAAACAAATGATGAAAATGATGAATAACATGCCAATGGGAGGCAGATTACCAGGCATGAAAAGGTAGTTTTTACCATTATTTAAGGCTTTTTTATGGTTTTTACGTCTAAAACCGTATAAAATGCCTATATTTGCAACCCTTAACAATATTTCATAACGCCTATAAATTTCTATTTAACATGGCAGTAAAAATGAGACTACAAAGACACGGTAGTAAAAAAAGACCGTTCTATTTCATCGTAGTAGCCGATGGTCGTGCACCAAGAGACGGTAAGTTTATCCAAAAAATTGGTACTTACAATCCATTAACAGTTCCAGCAACAATCAGTTTAGATCGTGAAAAATCTTTAGATTGGTTAAACAAAGGAGCTCAACCAACAGACACAGTTCGTCGTATCCTTTCTTT
>CANHCY010000018.1 GCA_947459295.1 Chitinophagaceae bacterium | reverse complement strand
CATTAGGAATAGGTCAAAAAGCTGTCTAACCACCCGGTTAGGCAGCTTTTTATATTTTTCTTAACTAGTTGATAGTCAATATCAGAAATCAAATTTCTAATTTGCTAACAATTAACTAATTTTGCCAACTTGTATGAATAGAATTGTAATTGTTTTTTTGGCGGCTTTTATACTGGTTTCCTGCTCCTCAAAGTTTTCTAAAATCTTAAAGAGCAAAGACGTCGAGTATAAGTATAAGATGGCGGAGCAGTATTACGCTAAAAAAGATTACAGCAAGGCACAAGTTTTGTACGAAGATATTTTTCAGGTGATGAAAGGGACTCCTCGTTACGAAGACATGTATTATAAATTCGCGTACTCTTATTATTATCAAAAAGATTACTCGAATGCTGAAAACTTATTTAAGAATTTCTTGGAAAATTTTCCAAGTTCTAACAAGTTGGAAGAAATAGAATACATGCGCGCATATTCGTTCTTTAAAGAATCACCAAAAGTAGATTTAGACCAAACCAATACCAATAAAACCATGCAATTAATGCAGGTGTTTATTAATGGACATCCAGGTTCAAAGAGAGTACTCGATGCAACAGAAATTATAGATCAGTGCAGAGAGAAACTAGAAGAAAAAGAATTTAAGGCAGCACAACTTTATTTAAACCTAGGTTATTATAAAGCAGCAGCCGTGGCTTTTGGTAATGTGTCTGACAATTTTCCAGACTCTAAAAGAGCAGATTTATATAAATACCAAGTTGTGGTTTCTTATTTTAAATATGCCGAAATGAGTTACGAAGAAAAGCAACAAGAGCGTTATGCAAAAGTAATTGTAGAGTGTGACGATTTTTTAGAACGTTACAACACAAGTAAGTACGTAGACGAAGTGAATAAATATAAAACAGCATCTTCAAATTATTTAAACAATACAAAAAAATGAGTAAGCTAAGAAGACAATTAAGTGCCAACACGCCAAGCGTTGTTGAAACTAAAAGCCTAATTGATATTAAAGCAAAAACTGGTAATTTATACGAGTCAATTGCAATTGTGGCACGTAGAGCCAATCAAATTAATGTTTCAATTAGAGAAGAACTGCACAACAAATTGGAAGAGTTTGCTAGCCATACCGATAGCTTAGAAGAAATTCATGAAAACAAAGAGCAAATCGAAATCTCTAGAGCTTACGAGAAAATGCCTAACCCTGCTATTTTAGCAACCCAAGAATTCATGGAAGGCAAAGTGTATTATAGAAAAAACGAAGAGAACGATTTATTCCGTTAATTGAATCATCCTATTATATACAAAAAGACAGTTTTTAACTGTCTTTTTTTGTTAATTTAGAGCACCCTATTGTATCTGATATGAAGTTTGCGAACACAATACTTACACTATTATTAGTTGCTGTTTTTTCGGGCGCTAAAGCCCAGGAATTGCAGGCAAGGGTAACGGTATTGTCGAATAGGGTAGCCACTAGTGTAGATAAAAGAATTTTCACAACCCTTCAAACGCAGTTAACAAATTTACTCAACAATAGAAAGTGGACATCTGATTTTTACAAGCCACAAGAAAAAATTGAGTGTAGTTTTATTGTCAATATCGAAACTGTTGTAGAAACCAATGTATATAAGGCTACCTTAAGTATTCAAGCAGCCAGACCCGTGTACGGTTCGAGTTATAAAGCCAGTATGGTTAATTTTCAGGATCCGGATGTAACGTTTAAATACCAAGAATTTCAGCCAATCGAATTCAATGAAGCAAGGGTGCAGGGCACAGATGCGGGAGCGGCTAATTTACCTGCTATTTTTGCCTACTACGCCTACACCATCATTGGACTCGATTATGATTCCTTTGCATTAAAAGGAGGGGAGTCATATTTTAGAAAAGCACTGAATATTGTGAACAATGCGCCAGAAGGCAAAGGAATACAGGGGTGGAAAATGTTTGATGGACTTCGTAACCGTTTTTGGTTGGCAGAAAACCTAACCAATGCGCGTAACAACACTATTCATGATGTTTTTTATGGGTATTACAGAAATGGACTAGATCATTTAATAGATAATGAAGCGCTCGCGCAAAGTGCTATACTTGCTGCCCTTATTCAACTTCAAACTTTTGCGCAGGACAATCAAAACAGTATGATTCAGCAGTTTTTTATGCAAAGTAAATATGCAGAATTATCTGGTATTTTTAAAAAGGCAAAAGCTGCGGACAGGCTAAAAGCCACCGAATTGCTATCGGTACTTGATCCTACCAATGCGCCAAAATATAAAGAAGCACTTCAATGATACAACGTCTAGTATATCTATTTTTTGTTTTTGTACTCCTTGTTGCTTGCAACAGTGGAACACCAAAAAATGTACTACCCGTAAACACCATGAAGGTAGTTATGTTTGATATGCTGAAGGCTGATGAATGGTATGCACGAAAATTAGTAGGGGATACGCTGATGTTAAAAGTAAAAGAGGATATTCCTTTGTATGAGCAAGTTTTTGCTGTGCATGAAATCACTAAAAAACAGTTTTATGATAGCTATCACTATTACGAAGCGCATCCTGTGGCCTATAAAGAGCTTGTGGATTCATTAGAGTCATATGCTAATAAACAAAAGCTAAAAACCTTAAAAAAATAAACAATATTTATTTTCACTTGTTACAATAAAAAAACAAAACATATGAGTTTAACAACAGGCACTCCAGCACCAAATTTTAGTTTATTTGATACCGATAAAAATCAGGTTCATTTAGCAGATCAAAAAGGCAAAAACGTGGTTTTATTGTTTTTCCCTTTAGCATTTACCGGCGTTTGTACTACAGAGCTATGTTCTGTAAGAGACAATATTGCTTTATATAATAATGCCACTGCAACCGTATTTGGTGTTTCGGTAGATTCTTTGTTTGCCCTTGGAAAATTTAAGGACGAGCAAAACCTAAATTTCTCTTTATTAAGCGATTTTAACAAAGATGCTGCAAAGGCGTTTGGTGTTTTATATGATGTATTTCCAGCATTTGAGATGCAAGGGGTTAGCAAGCGTGCTGCCTTTGTAATTGATAAAGAAGGTGTTATTCAGTACGCCGAAGTATGTCCTACACCTGGTGACTTACCAAACTTCACTGCGATTCAGGAAACCCTGGCAAAACTAGCTTAATCTAGTTTTACGTATCTTTGTTCTAATTAGGTACTGTCAATGACCAAAAGGAACTTATTAATACTAATCACTTTATATACCATTACTACCGGTTTTGTGCCTGGTAGTAATGGTTTTTATGATTCCTTTTTTCTTGCGCCTACCACTTCTAAGGTATTGCGTTTTTATCCCAATCCAGCCACTACCGTTATTAACTTTGAATTCGACAAAACGGTGGAATCAACCAGCGTTATTGCGATCTATAGTTTTTATGGAAAAAAAATGAACGAGCAGCGTATCTTAAATAATAAAGTAAGCTTTATTTTAGACGATCATTACACGCGTGGATTGTATGTTTTTCAGCTCCGCGACCAAACGGGCAGGCTTATAGAGTCTGGCAAATTTCAGGTAAGTAAATAAATTATTTACTTCATTATTTATCCGTTACCTCTACAATCAAAAACTTTAAATAATTGGTATTATCCATGCCCCAAATGATGGGATGGTCAGATGCTTGTGCTTGAAAAGTGACTTGTCTAATTTTTTTGCGCGCATCTTTGGCTGCCATTTCAATGGTTTGCAAAAACAGTTCAGGTTGTACGAGATTGGTGCAACTAGAGGTTACTAAAAAGCCTCCATTTCTAATTAATTTCATGCCGCGCAAATTAATTTCTTTGTAACCTGTAATTGCTTTTTGAATACTTTCTCTACTCTTGGTAAACGCAGGCGGGTCAAGCATTACAACGTCATATTGTCTGCCATCTTTACCCCATTGTTTGAGTACATCAAACGCATTCATGGCTTCAAATTTACAGATATCATCAAGTCCATTAAGGGCAGCATTTTTATTGGCTTGCGCAACGGCGTTTTCTGAAATATCTAAACCCAACACAGATTTTGCACCATAGTGTGCCGCGTGAATTTCAAAAGTGCCAGTATAGGTAAATGCACCTAAAACGTCGGCGCCTTTCACAATATGTTGAATGGCTTTTCGGTTGTCTTGTTGGTCTAAAAAGTATCCCGTTTTTTGACCATTTTCAATGTCTACATGAAAGCGTAATCCATTTTCATTGATGATAATATTTGTATCAAATGGCTCCGATAAAAAACCTTTTATTTGAGAGAGGCCTTCTAGTTCTCTTACCGGCACATCGTTTCTCTCGTATATGCCTTTTGGAGAAAAAATGGTATTAAGCGCTTCAATAATGGCAGGCTTCCAATGGTCCATTCCCAATGACAAAGTTTGTAAAACAAAATAGTCGTTGAACTTATCAATGATAAGGGCAGGCATTTGGTCGGCTTCGCCAAAAACGAGGCGACAATTTTCGGTGTAACCAATTTTTTGGCGGTATGCCCAAGCTTCAGCAATTCGGCGGTGAAAAAAGGCCGCATCGATAGTTTCTGGCTTTCGGGTGAGTAAGCGTACTAAAATCTGGGATTTTGGGTTGATATAGCCCCTGCCTGCAAATTTACCATCGGCGTAATGTACATCTACGGTGCCAGCCGGCTCAATAGGGCCGTCAATTTTATCTACTTCATTACCAAATACCCATGGGTGACCATTGGCTATCCGTGCCGCAATCTTCTTTTTTAGAAACAACTTTGTCATGTCCGCGAAGATAAGGCGGATTAATCTGCCAATTTTTCCCTTTTCTTTGCAACGGCAAAATTTTTGCAATATTAATGGGGTAAAACAAGAAGCAATTATTATGGAAGAGACAATACCAAACGAAATGGAGCAAAATATTGAAAATCAGCTCAATACCGACGAAAATATGCCTGGAACTGAGCATTTGAACGAGCCAGTAGCGGAAGAGGATCCTTTAACTAAGCTCCAAGACGAATTACAGGAACAAAAAGATAAATACCTACGCTTAATGGCTGAGTTTGATAACTACAGGAGAAGGACATCCAAAGAGCGTTTAGAACTCATTCAAACGGCTGGCAAAGACGTCATTGTATCCATGCTTGATATATTAGACGATTGTGACCGTGCAGAAAAGCAGTTACAGGGTAACGATGATATCGCTGTTCAGAAAGAAGGCATTCAGCTCGTTTTTAATAAATTGCGTTCTACTATGTTAGCAAAAGGGGTAAAGGCAATGGAATCTATCCATGAAGAATTTGACGTTGAAAAACATGAAGCCATTACAGAAATCCCTGCACCTTCAGAACATCTAAAAGGAAAAGTAATCGATGATGTAGTAAAAGGATATTATTTAAATGATAAAATTATCCGCTTTGCAAAAGTGGTGGTAGGAAAATAAAATAGCAATGGCAAAAAGAGATTATTACGAAATATTAGGAGTATCTAAATCTTCATCTGCTGATGAAATAAAAAAAGCATACCGCAAAGTGGCTATGCAATTTCACCCAGACCGAAATCCGGGCGATAAAGAAGCAGAAGATAAATTTAAAGAAGCTGCAGAAGCCTATGAGATTTTAAGTGACGCTGATAAAAAAGCAAAGTATGACCGTTTTGGCCATAATGCTTTTGGTCCAGGAACCGGTGGCGGCGCTTCTCATAGCTCTAATATGGATGATATCTTTAGCCAGTTTGGGGATATGTTTGGTGATGATGCTTTTGGTTCTTTTTTTGGTGGAGGAAGATCAAGAGGCGGTGGCGGCAGAGCTGCAAGAGGACAGCGAGGTAGCAATTTGCGTATTAAAATCAAATTGAATTTTGAAGAAATTGCGAAGGGTGTCAATAAAAATGTAAAAGTAAAAAAGCACGTTATTTGTACCGGTTGTGGCGGTAATGGTGCTAAAGATAAAAATAGTGTTCAAACATGTAATGCGTGTGGTGGTAGTGGTCAGGTTCGTAAATTGACCAATACTTTTTTAGGCCAGATGCAAACAGTTGCCACTTGTTCGTCTTGTAATGGAGAGGGAACAACTGTTACAGCTAAATGTGGAACTTGTAAAGGTGAGGGTAGAATGTATGGAGAAGAAACCATTTCTATTGATATTCCAGCAGGTGTTCAAGAAGGCATGCAACTTAGCATGAATGGAAAAGGTAACGCAGGTGAAAGAGGTGGAAGCGCTGGAGATTTAATTATACAAATTGAAGAGGAGACACATCCAGAACTGCAACGTGATGGACTCAATGTAGCATTTGATTTACACTTGAACTTTGTAGATGCCGTATTTGGTACACAGGTAGAAGTACCTACTATTGATGGACGTGCTAAAATTAAAATTCCTGCAGGAACACAAAGTGGTAAAATATTTAGACTCAAAGGAAAAGGTTTCCCAGAAGTGCAAGGTTATGCTAAAGGGGATCAGCTCATTTATGTAAATATTTGGACGCCACAATCCGTTACCGACGAAGAAAAAGCGGTGCTGGAAAAGTTGCAGGCAAGTGAAAACTTTAAGCCTAATCCTAACAAATCTGATAAGAGCTTTTTTGACAGGGTAAAGGAAGCCTTTAATTAATTGGTTATACTTTAATTATATTCAGTAGTTGCGTGTTTATTCAACAAGTTTGTAAATATCCTTGCTGTTTCTGCCGTATCCGTCATAGTCTAAACCATAGCCCAACACAAATTTATTAGGGATCGAAAAGCAACAGTAATCGATGGGTACTTCAAAAACCGTTGCGTCTGGTTTGTGCAGTAATACGCCAATTTTTAGGGAAGCAGGTTGTTGGTTGTGTAATTGCGGCAAAAAGGTATGCAGCGTTTTGCCCGTATCAATAATATCTTCTAATACAATAATATGCCTGTTGGTAAGGTCTATGTCTAGGCCAATTGCTGTAATCACCTGTCCGGTAGAAGTAGTGCCTTTATAGGAAGCTAGTTTAATAAAACATATTTCTGCTTCTATGGTGATGGATTTAAATAAATCCGATGCAAACATAAAAGACCCGTTTAATACTGCAATAAACAATGGTTTTTTGCCAGCATAATCGGTATTTATTTCATGTGCTAATGCAGCAATCTTTTCTTGGATCAGTGCTTCAGGTAAAAATATTTCAAAATGCTTTCCGTGTAGTTGAATGGTAGACATGTGCTTATTTTTTCTTTCCTTTTTTAGATGGTTTAGATTTCGTTTTTGGGGCCGCTTCTACCCTTAATTTAATTTTTTGTCCAATTTGTAAAACGCTATCTTTTGTAATTGATGGGTTGAGTGATAGAATTGTGCTTAACTGTACGCCTTCTTTTTGTGCAATACTATAAAGTGTTTCAGAACCAGCAGTGGTATGACTTTCAGAAGCGCCATATTTTTGTTTCTTTTCAATAAATAAAATGCGGTCTTGATCTAAAATATTCATTTCTTCAAGATCATTATAGTCAAACAATTTACTTAAGCTTATTTTATTATTGTTCGCAATGGCTAGCAGTGAATTTCCTTTCGTTGCAAGTACCCCTTTAGTTCTGTTAATGGTTACTTTGGTATTTTCAAGTAAACTTACGGTTGGAGGTGTGACTTCTTTTGTTGGCTCACTTTGTAAAGTAGGTGCTGTAGGTTTTGGTGCTTGGGGTTGAATTGATGAATCTGTTTTTATTGCATTTATAACTGGGGCTACAACTAAATCGACTCCTTTTTTCTTTTGCTCAATGGCAATAACTGAAAACTGAGCTAAATTATAATCGTTAATGATTTTTATAAGTATGGCGGGATAATTTGGATTGGTTGCATAGCCTGCTTGCTTGAGTCCAAATGCCCAGCTCGTAAAATCAGTTACGTCTAATTTGAACAAGAATGCATAATGTGTTCTTGTTTTTAAAAAGTTGGAGTGATCAATAAAGGAAGCTTCTGCATTATCGTACACCCTAAAGCATTCACCTTGTGCATCATCATTGTGGTAAGTTTTTGGTCCTTTCCATTCTGTTTTGCATTTGATGCCAAAATGATTATTAGAAACTGTGGCAAGTTTACTCTTCCCTGATTGTGACTCTAAAATAGCTTGACCTAATTTAATGGCAGCAGGAACCCCTGTTCTAATTTGCTCCTGCATAGCTATATTTTTGAACTGATTGATATATGCTGCAGCATCAGCTCCAATGGTTTGAGAAAAACCGCTGATGGCAATGCATGTCGTGATCAAAAAAGAGTATATAAGTTTAAATTTCATTGTTCATTTTTTTGAATCAGTAGCATGCCATCTCTAATCGTTAATAACACTTGCGAAGTTCGTGGATCATTTTTTACATGTTGGTTAAAGGCGTGAATTGCAGTTGCATTTTTACCTGAAATAGTATCTTCTAATACTTCTCCATGAAATAAAACATTGTCAGCAATAATGACGCCGCCTTTGGCAAGCTTTTGTACCACCATTTCATAGTACTCGATATAGCCTGTTTTATCGGCGTCAATAAATACAAGATCAAAGGCATCTGAGAGGGATGGTATAATTTCTTTAGCATCACCAATATGTAATTCAATTTGATTGGCATATTTGCTTTGCTCAAAATAATGATGAGCAGTTTGGGCGTCTTCTATCCTAGATTCTATGGTATGTAGTACGCCATTGGCTGCAAGTCCCTTGGCTAAACATAGCGCACTGTAACCGGTAAATGTGCCAATTTCTAATATTTGCATTGGCTTTTTCATACAAGACAACATACTTAAAAACTGCCCTTGTACTTCGCCACTAAGCATGTGGGCTTTTGGATGCGCAGCTCTTGTTTCATCTAATATCAGTTGCAATAAAGGATCGGCGGGTGTTGTAAACACATCCGAATAGGTTACCGCTTGATTTATGATAAATGGAGCTGGCATGTATGCTTAAATAGCGGTTTCTTTTTTCGAAATGAATAAAAGACCTATAAAAGTGATGAGTCCATTGATGATTAATAGCTCAAGACCAATTTCAAATGAACCAAATAATGCTTTTTGATTGGTGTCAATTAACAAGCAAAGAAGTGGAGAGAGTATACATACAAGCGGCACCCATTTGTCAATTACATTTCTTTTTAAAACAATACCAAATGTAAAGAGGCCTAATAGTGGCCCGTAGGTATAAGCAGCTACTTTTAAAATAACGCCAATCATACTTGGGTTATCGATCCATTTGTAAACCATGACAAATAGTAAGAATACAAACGCAAATCCAATATGAATGCGCTGGCGTATTTTTTTCTTTTTTGCTTCATCCCAATCGGACCTGCGCTGCATGCCAATAATATCTATACAAAATGTAGAGGTGAGCGCTGTGATGGCGCCATCTGCACTTGGAAATAAAGCAGATATAAGTGCAATAATAAAAATAATAGACATGGCAGGTGGCATGTGACCAAGTGCAATACTTGGAAATAATTTATCGCCTGTAAATGGAAGGCCGTTCGTATTTGCAAATAAATATAATAGGCCGCCTAAAAATAAAAATAAAGAAATGACAACAAGCATGGTGATGCCAAGTGTAATTACATTTTTTTGAGAATCTTTTAATGTTTTTACAGAGATGTTTTTTTGCATCATCTCCTGGTCCATACCTGTCATGGTAATGGTTACAAAGGCGCCTGCTAATAT
This sequence comes from Chitinophagaceae bacterium, assembly GCA_947459295.1. Classification (GTDB taxonomy): domain Bacteria; phylum Bacteroidota; class Bacteroidia; order Chitinophagales; family Chitinophagaceae; genus Sediminibacterium. The sequence continues at coordinate 30,218 of CANHCY010000018.1, read as the reverse complement.
TTGTTTGACAAAAAACAACTTACTTGAAGGTTCCGTAAAAAAAACTTTAGTATAGCCTTTATCTGCCATTGCTGTTAAACTATCAAAAAAACCTAAGTGCAATTGGTTGAGGATGTAAAAGACACATATTACGAGTCCTAAAAGCATACAAGATGTTTGGAGTGTATCGGTCCATACAATTGTTTTAACACCACCCTCATACGTATATAATAAAATCATGAGTAAAATAATAAGGGTGGTTGCCCAAAATGGAACATGAAAACTTTGTAGGATTGCATCTTGTAAAATGCGGACTACTAAATAAAGTCTTGCTGTTGCGCCAAGCGTTCTGGATAAAATAAAAAAGGAAGCGCCTGTTTTATAGGAAGCTACACCAAGCCTTGTGCTTAAGTAATTGTATATGGAGGTTAAATTGAGTTTGTAATACAAGGGCAGTAACACATAGGCAATGGTTAAATATCCAATTACATATCCCAGTGTTATTTGTAAATAAGAAAATGCGTTTACGTAGTTGGTGCCGCCTACCAGGGTGCCTACTTGTCCTGGCACACTTACAAAAGTTACGCCACTAAGTGAAGTGCCCACCATGCCAAAAGCCACTAGCATCCAGTTGCTATTTTTATTGCCAATAAAGAAAGAGTCGTTGGTACTGTTTTTACCAGTAATTTTAGCTACAACAAGTAAAATTAGAAAATACACAAGAACAAAGGAAAATAATACAATAGGCGACATAGTGATCGTTGTTTTTGTTAAATTGTAGGCCTTAAAGGTAAGGATAATGGACCTTTTTTAACGCATAAGAATTATATATGTCTATACAATCGGTAGCTGTTTTTTGTGGTTCCAAAGATGGTTTTGATCCCCTGTTTTTAAAGGAAGCAACAGCCTTTGGAAATTTACTCGGAACAGCCGGTATGCACTTAGTATATGGCGGAGGAAACAAGGGCCTCATGGGTGCAGTTGCCAATGGTGCCATGGCTGCTGGTGTAAAAGTAATTGGCGTGATACCGGAAATATTAATTGCTTGGGAGCATCAGCACGAAGGCATTACAGAATTACATGTGGTAGCAGATATGCATGTAAGAAAAAAGATGATGTATGATTTATGTGATGCAGCACTAATTATGCCAGGAGGCAATGGAACACTAGATGAACTTTTTGAAATGCTAACTTGGAATACATTAAAAATTCACGATAAAAAAATCATCTTACTTAATTGTAATGGATTTTATGATCACTTAATGGCACATATGCGTATGATGCAAGCGCAAGGCTTTTTATATGAAAACATTGAACACCGATTAATGGTAGCAAGTACTGCAGAGGAAGCGGTGCACTTACTTCAAAGTTTTTAATAAAGCCAACTAGTCAAAAATTTTGCCGGCGTTTAATATATTATTGGGGTCAAATGTTTGTTTGATAGAACGCATGAGTCTCAAATGTGTTTCCGAAAAAACAGTTTTCAAAAATGGCTTTTGAATAAGACCTACGCCGTGTTCGCCACTAATAGTGCCACCTAATCTTGCAATGAGTTCAAATAGCGGCATCAGCGCAGCTGTCATTTCAGGATTGTTATAGCTGTTTTTAATGGTAGGGTGGTTGATGCGAATGTGTAAATTGCCATCACCAGCATGTCCATAACAAACCACTTTGAATCCATTTTGCGCAGCAATTTCTTTAACACCTTTAATGAGTTTAGGAAGTTCGGCCCTTGGGACAACTGCGTCTTCTTCGATGGTAAAGCCTGCCATAACAGCTGCTTCATTTGCTTTTCGTCGAATTTTCCAAAGTTCATTTTTTTGCTCCGCGTCTTCTGCAAAATAAATTTCACCTACTTCGAAGTTGTTTAATACTTCTGATATGGCTTCCATTTCATTCATTAAAACGTCTAGATTATTGCCATCTACTTCAATAATCAAATGCGCTGCCAGTCCATCCGTTAATTGTACCGCTGTGCTATCTAATAATTTAGTAGCAAGTGTAATGGCGTCAATTTCCATGAGCTCCATAGCACTAGGCGTGATACCAGCTCTAAATATGGCACTTACTGCTTCACTTGCTTTTTCGAGACTATTAAAAGGAGCAAGCATTAATAGTTCAAATTTTGGATGTGGAATTAAGCGCAGTACAATTTTGGTAACAATACCAAGGGTGCCTTCACTACCAACAATTAATTGAGTGAGGTTATATCCGGTTGCGTTTTTTAAAACATTAGAGCCCGTCCAAATAATTTCGCCAGTAGGTAGTACTACTTCTAAGTTTAAAACATAATCTTTTACAACACCATATTTTACAGCCTTAGGACCACCTGAATTTTCAGAAATATTGCCGCCAATAAAACAACTCCCTTTGCTAGCAGGGTCGGGCGGATAAAAAAGTCCTTTTTCTTTGACTGCGTTTTGTAATACTTCTGTGATAACGCCAGGCTCGGTGGTTACTTGTAAATTGCGTTCGTCTATGTCAAGTATTTGATTGAGTCTTTCGGTAGATAATAACACGCCTCCTAAGTGTGGGAGTGCGCCACCTGTTAATCCAGTACCTGCGCCTCTTGGTGTTACGGGCAATAAATGTTCGTTGCAAATTTTTAAGATAGCAGCAATTTCGGGTGCAGTTCTAGGCTTTACAACAACAGCAGGTAAGTACAATAAATTTTCTGTTTCGTCTTTGCCATAATGGTGCAAGCTTTCTTCATCAGCTACTACAAAATCATTCCCAATAATTAGCTTAAACTGATCTACAATAGATGCAGTTACGACGCCGGTTGCAGTTGCCATGTGTATGGTATTTAGAAAGGAAAACTAGAAAAGACCAAATAAAGTGCTATCGATTTTACCAATGATATCACCAAGGTCGGCTTCGTTTTCACCAAATTTATTTTTATCGCAATCAATGACAAGTAAAGGACCTTCTTGGTAACCATCAATCCACTTGTTGTAATATTCGTTGAGGCGTTTTAAATAATCGAGTCTGATATTTTCTTCATATTCTCTACCTCTTTTTTGTATTTGTGATACTAGGGTAGGAACAGATGCTTTTAAATAAATGAGTAAATCCGGCGGTTGCACCATGGTTTTAAGCGTGGTAAAAAACGCATAATAGTTATCAAAGTCGCGCTTACTCATAAGTCCCATTTCGTGTAAGTTGGGCGCAAAAATATTGGCATCTTCGTAAATGGTTCTATCCTGAATAATGGTTTCAGTTCCTCTTGCGATTTCAAGTAGTTGGTTAAGTCTACCATTTAAAAAGTACACTTGTAAATTAAAACTCCATCTAGGCATGTCTTCATAGAAATCCATCAGGTATGGATTGTGGTCTACGTCTTCAAATTGAGGTATCCAACGGTAGTGTTTACTTAACATTTCTGTAAGTGTTGTTTTACCTGCGCCGATATTACCTGCGATAGCGATGTGTTTGGGTTTCTTAGCTTTTGCCATAGGGGTTGAAAATACGAAATGAGTATCTTAAAAAGATAATTAAAGTTTGTTTTTTTTAATAATAGTTCATGCCAATAGCACTCCTAACCAGCGTTAGCGTTTTAGAGGCGCTTTCACCTGCTTTTTCGGCCCCCATTTTCATGATTTTTTGAAGGGTAGCCGTGTCTTTTTGCAAATCAGTGGCTTTTTCACGAATCGGTTTAATAAAGGCGGCCATGTCTTCGGCTAATTGCTTTTTTAAATCGCCGTAGCGGATAATGCAATTACCTTCACTACTATTGTTATAATCGGATCTAAATTTCTCTACGGTATCTGTACTACTTACAAGTCCCATGAGGGTAAATAAATTTTCGATATAAGCAGGCATTGGTGCGTTTGGTGTTAAAGGACCACCATCTGTTTTGGCTTTCATGATTTTTTTACGAATCACATCATCATCATCTGCTAAGTAAAGTGTGTTCATTTGGTTTTCACTTTTACTCATTTTTCCTTCGCCATCTAAGCTCATAATTTTTACAAGTTCGCCGCCATAATTAAATGCATACGGTAATGGTAAAATCTCGCCATACCTATGGTTAAAGCGTTCTGCGTAATTGCGCGCCATTTCGAGGTGTTGCTCCTGGTCTTTACCAACAGGCACTTTTACAGCGCGGTGAATTAAAATATCTGCGGCTTGTAATACCGGATATGTGAGTAATCCAGCGTTTACGTTTTCTGGTTGCAAACGAACTTTTTCTTTGAAGGTTACTGTTTTTTCCAACTCACCTTTATACGCCATCATATTTAAATACAAGTAAAGTTCTGCAATTTGAGGAACGTCACTTTGTACATACAAGGCTACTTTTTCTGGATCTAAACCACAAGCAATATTTTCGGCAATAACCCTCAACACATTTGCTTGTAATTCTTTGGTATCGGGGTGTGTGGTAAGGCTATGCCAATTGGCTACAAAAAAGTAACAATTGAATTCATCTTGCATGCGCACATAATTACGCATGGCACCAAAATAGTTGCCCAAATGAAGGAATCCTGTAGGCCTAATGCCACTTAAAACCACCTCTTTTACCATAGCCGCGAAGATAAGGCGCTTTTTCATGATATTTGCTATAGAAATACCCTAAAACTCACGTTATTCAAGGTTCCAATCATATATTAGGTTCACCCATCGAATACCTTAAAGGCGTTGGCCCTTTGAGGGGTGAATTATTGAAAAAGGAGCTTTCTATATACACTTTTTCGGACCTTTTAGAACATTATCCGCACCGGCATATTGACAAGACACAGGTGCATAAGATAGGCTCCATAAGCCCCGCCACCGATTTTGTACAGGTAGTAGGCATACTGCAGCCGCCCGCTTTAATGGGCGACAAGCGGGCTAGGCGTCTCATTGCGCAGTTAACAGATGATACTGGCACGCTGGAGCTAGCTTGGTTTCAGGGAGCGAATTGGGTACAAAAAAACTTAGTGCCTGGCCAGAAATACCTTGTTTTTGGAAAAACTGGCTTTTTTAATGGGAAGCCTCAAATGGTGCATCCCGAAATAGAAATTTTTACGCCGGCCAAAGAAGGGGGTAAAGATTATTTAGAACCGGTATACCCGGCAACCGAAAAATTAAAAGCAAGAGGGCTAAATGGAAGACAACTGGCAAAACTCACGTACCAGCTGTTTTCTATGATTAAGCCCGCAGATATACCTGAAAATATACCTGCCCATATATTAGCTGACTATAAGCTCATGAACCGTTATGAGGCTTATTCAAATATTCATTTTCCAGTTTCTGATAAAGCCTATAAAGCAGCGCTGAGGCGCTTAAAATTCGAAGAATTATTTGTGGCACAAGTGCGCCTTAATTTAGTGCGCATTTCTAGGCACCAGTCAAGCAGGGGCGTCATATTTGAAAAAGTAGGCGACTTCTTTAATACTTTTTATAACCAGTATTTGCCTTTCGAATTAACGGGCGCCCAAAAAAGAGTGCTCAAAGAAATAAGAACCGATACCGCTAGGGGTAGACAGATGAACCGTCTATTGCAAGGAGACGTAGGTAGCGGTAAAACCATCGTGGCGCTGCTGAGTATGTTACTTGCAGCAGACAATGGATTTCAGAGTTGCTTGATGGCACCCACCGAAATTTTAGCACAACAACATTACCATGGACTGAGTGAATTATTAAAAGATATGGGCGTAGAACTTGCATTGTTAACGGGTAGTACCAAAACAGCTGCAAGAAAAAAAATCATGCAAGGATTACAAGATGGATCACTTCATTTTGTGGTAGGTACGCACGCCGTTATTGAAGAAAAAGTGCAGTTTCATAATTTAGGTTTTGTAGTAGTAGATGAACAACACCGCTTTGGTGTTGCGCAGCGCGCTAAACTTTGGGAGAAGGCGGTAATACCACCACACGTGCTTGTCATGACAGCAACACCTATCCCTAGAACCCTTGCCATGACTGCGTATGGTGATCTTGATTACAGTGTCATGGATGAACTCCCGCCAGGTAGACAACCCATAACAACCGTGCACCGAAATGAAATGGCGCGTGCTACTGTTATGGATTTTGTAAAAACAGAAATTGAAAAAGGAAGACAAGCCTATTTTATATATCCGTTAATTGAAGAGAGCGAAAAACTTTCTTACGAAGATTTGATGCAAGGGTACGAACAAGTAAAAAGTTTTTTCCCTGAACCAAATTATAGAATTAGCATGGTGCATGGAAGACAACCTTCTGATCAAAAGGAAACTAATATGGCAAGGTTTGTAAATGGCGACACACAAATTATGGTGGCCACTACCGTTATTGAAGTGGGGGTGAACGTGCCCAACGCCTCTGTTATGGTTATCGAGAGCTCCGAGAAATTTGGACTTTCTCAGTTACATCAGTTGCGCGGACGGGTAGGAAGGGGCTCTGAAAAAAGTTTTTGCGTTTTATTAACAGGTCAAAAAGTGAGCAACGATGCCAGGGAGCGAATCAAGATTATGTGCGCTACCAATGATGGCTTCTTAATTGCCGAAAAAGACCTTGAATTAAGGGGTCCTGGGGATATTGAGGGTACTAGGCAAAGTGGTGCGTTGAACTTTAAGCTGGCAAACATTGTTAATGATAAAGAAGTGCTGGAAGTGGCCAAAATAGCAGCCGAAAAGCTGGTAGAAGAGGATCATACCCTCAATTTGGCAAAAAATTTAGAATTGAAAAACTATCTTCAGGCACAGAAGGCTAGGTCGGGGTGGGGTAAGATATCGTAACTTATAAAAAAACATGATGTTGCTGCGCAGATTATTTGGTGTTGTATGGGTTCTTTTTACCCTCTCTTTGTTTAAAGTGAGCGCACAGCAGTACCTCGAATTTACAGAAAACAAAGGGCAGTGGCCAACCGCTATTAAATTTCAAGCACAAACGGTTGCCGGTGCTATTGCACTTCAAAATAATGGGTATCGTGTGCTCGTGCATAATCCGCAAGATTTAGCAGCAATCAACACACACCCGCGCGAAAAAAATCATGTATCTACAATACCTGAAAATTTTGACGGCGTTTTGCATTCGCATGCATACGAAGTCAAGTTTTTAAATGCAAATCCTAACCCTACTATTGTTCCTGAAAAAATACAACCTTCATTCAATAATTATTTTATTGGAAATGATTCTAGCAAATGGGCAAGTGAATGTAAAATTTACAAAGCGGTTGTTTACAAAGATTTGTATCCGGGTATTGACATTAGGTATTACACAAATGATGCACAATTAAAGTATGATATTATAGTACATCCAGGTGCAGATGTTTCAAAAATTGCATTATACATAGAAGGCGCAGATGGTATTAAATTAAAAAACCGCGCACTCGAAATAAAAACAAGGGTAACCACCGTTTCTGAATTAGCGCCTTACACGTATCAATTAAAAAAAGATGGCAAAAAAGAAGTGGATTGTAATTATTCGGTAAAAGGAAATATTGTAAAATTTACGATTGCCGGAGATTATGATAAAACGGAAACGCTAGTCATAGATCCATCTATCGTTTTTTATGGTTACACCGGAAGTACTGCAGATAACTGGGGCTTTACAGCTACCTATGATCCGCAAGGTAACTTTTATGCAGGAGGTATTGTATTTGGAAGTGTAGGTACATTTCCTGTCAACAATGGCGCTTTTCAAACCACTTTTGGTGGCGGCGTTTTAGAGGGAGATATTGGTGCTATGGATATGGGTATCATTAAGTTTGATCCAAGTGGCGTGAACCGGATGTATGCAACCTATATTGGTGGAAGAGGCAATGAGCAGCCACATAGTTTAGTGGTGGATGCAAGTGGAAATTTAATTATTGCAGGAAGAACTTCATCCGGAAATACCTATCCAGTGAGAGGGCTTTCGACGTATGGTCCACTAGGTGGATTATTTGATATTGTTATTACTAAATTAAATGTAACAGGCAGCTCCATTATTGGATCAGTGCGCATGGGTGGTAGTGCAGATGATGGGGTTAATATAAGACCTAATTATATAAAGCCACAGGTATCAGAATCTACGCGTAGAAATTATGGTGATGATGCCCGTAGTGAAGTTATTGTGGATGCCGCGGGTAATATTATTTTAGCTTCAGTTACACAGTCTGAAAATTTTAGAACAACGGCTGGAAGTTTTCAAACATTGCCTGGTAAAAAAACAACGACACGTTTTCAAGATGGAGTGCTTGTAAAATTGACACCTAATTTAGATGCTGTTATTTTTAGCTCATTTTTAGGCGGCGATAATGATGATGCTGCTTTTGTACTTGCCATCAATCCCTTAACAGGGTTTATTTATGTGGCTGGCGCAACCGCTAGTACCGATTTTCCTGGAATCAAATCAGGTGTTTTATTTGGCAGCAATCAAGGAAAAGTAGACGGCTATGTAACGTTTATTAGTCCCGATGGAAGCAGACAAATTTCGAGTAGTTATTTTGGAACCTCTGGTGATGATATTATTTATGGCATTCAGTTTGATAAATTTGGTTTCCCCTATATCATGGGTACAACCACAGTTGCATGGCCCATTCTTAATTCGCCTTTTAATAGCGGCGGCAATCAAGCTTCTGGCAAACAATTTATTTCCAAATTACAGCCAGATTTAACGCAGTTTATTTACTCTGCTAATTTTGGAACAGCCACTGGTAGTTTTCCAAATATTTCTCCTACTGCTTTTTTAGTGGATCGTTGTGAAAATGTGTACGTATCCGGTTGGGGCGGCACACTCGCGCCAGGGTTTCCATCTGCAGGAACAAAAGGGCTTACCACATTTGGAACTGGGCAATTAAGCACCACCACAGATGGAGAAGACCTCTACTTTTTTGTACTTGAAAAAAGTGCTAAAAATATTTTATACGCTACATTTTTTGGTTCTATAACCGGCGCCAATGGTCCAGTTGCTGATCACGTAGATGGTGGAACCAGTCGCTTCGATAAAAATGGGACCATCTATCAATCTGTGTGCTCTTGTTTAGGCTCTAATCCTGCTCCAGGAACCGCTTTAAGAGGCTCTGCTGGTGTTTGGTCTCCCAATAATTTATCTGCCGACCCTAGCTCTGCTAGATGTAATTTACTCGCCATCAAACTTGCCTTTAATTTAGCGGGTGTTGGTGCTGGTTTAAAAGCATCTATTAAAGGATCTGTAAGAGATACGTCTGGATGCGTACCAATGACCGTAGATTTTACGGATACACTGGCGCAGGGTAAATCTTATGTTTGGAATTTTGGTGACGGCACGGCCCCTGTTACTTCAGCTACTGCAAAAATCTCTCATAATTTTACCAAAGTGGGTTTGTTTAAAGTTTCTTTAGTGGCTATCGATTCAAGCACTTGTAATATTGCTGACACTACTTATATAAATATGAATGTCAGAAATGATGATGCTACTTTATCATTTCTTTCTTCTAAAGTTCCCCCATGTGATCAATTGGTTTTTGAATTTGATAATACCAGCACGGGGCCCGCAGCAAAGCCTTTCACCAATAAAAGCTTTACTTGGGATTTTGGAGACGGTACAAAACTAGCTGCAGGGACGGGCATTGTAAGACATACCTATGCGGTTGGAGGTGCTTACAATGTAAAGCTCATTTTAAACGATGAAAATTATTGTAATAGTCCGGATAGTATAACGAGGCAAATTAGTTTGTCGCCAAACGTTATTGCAAATTTCACATTGCCACCAGCTGCGTGCGCACCGTTTAATGCTAGTTTTAGAAATACATCTACTGCGGGGCAGCAGTTTTTCTGGGATTTTGGTGATGGTGCAACCTCTACACAAACAAATCCATCACATGTATATGCAAGGCCTGGAACCTATCCAGTTCAACTAATAGCTGTAGATGCCAATACTTGTAACAAGCGGGATACCATAGTAAAAAACCTTGTTGTCGTAAACAAACCAACGGCTTCCTATACGTATTCGCCAAACCCAGCAAGGCCTAATACCCCTGTGCAACTCGTGAATACCAGTACAGGCGCCGTAACCTACAAATGGATTTTTGGTGACGGTAATTCGATTGCAACATCAAAACGCGATACGGTTATTTCTTACCAATATCAAAAAACAGGAACGTATAATGTATGCCTAGTCGCAATCAATGCAACAGGATGTTCAGATACAACTTGCGCACCAATTGATGCTACCGTTGAAGTTGGCTATAGTGTTCCAACCGCATTTACACCTAATGGCGATGGTGTTAATGACCGAGTTTTTGTTAGAGGTTTTGGGATTTCTAAAGTCAATTTTCAAATATTTAATAGATGGGGTGAACTCGTTTTTGCATCCACAGATATGAATACGGGTTGGGATGGATTTTACAAAGGAAAACTACAACCACAAGATGTATATCATTATAGTGCCGTAGTTGAATTTTATACCGGAGAAAAATTAGCCAAAAAAGGAGATATCACTTTACTCAGATAGCCCATGAAATCTAAAATGCATTTTATATTATTTCTTGTTTTTGTTGCAGGTATTCTGCAATCAAATGCACAAGATTTGCATTTTAGTCAATACTTTAATGCGCCAATATTAGTGAACCCTGCCAACACGGGGTTTAATCCTGATAATGATTATAGAATTGGCGCAAACTACCGCAATCAGTGGGGTGCAGTGGGCACACCATTTAAAACAATGTCTGTGTGGGGCGACGCACAACTATTTACGGGTAAGTTTGAAAATGGTTGGATGGGTGTTGGTGGCGCTTTATACAGAGACGCAGCAGGAGCCGGTAATTTAATCAATACCAGTGCATACGCGTCTGTGGCGTATCATCAAATGCTGGGGTATAGTAGTTTGTTAAGTGTTGGTTTTACGGGTGGTTTTATTAGTAAGCGAATTGATATTGCTAAATTGTCTTTTGACAACCAGTGGAATGGTCAGTTTTTTGACATAACTATTCCATCTAACGAACCTTTTGCATTCAGTCAAACGGCTTACGCCGATTTGCAAGCGGGTATTAATTATGCCTATTTCGCTTCAGACAAATTTTATATAAATGCCGGTTTAAGTGCGCAACATATTAATAGACCCAAAGAAAGTTTTTTTGATCCACTTGTTTCAGATGCAAGTATCGATATGCGCTACACAGCGTTTTTAAATGCGAGTGTTAAAATAGGAGAATCTTGGATTGTAAATCCGAACGTTTATATGAGTAAAATGAATACAGCATCTGAATTGGTGCTTGGTGTTAATGCCAATCGTGATTTAAGTGGTGACGGGTCTAGACAAATGATTTTGGGGCTTTACATGCGCAATGGTGATGCTGTCATTCCTGTTTTTGGCTTTCAATTAAACGACACCCGCTTTACCTTTAATTATGATGCTACCGTTTCTACACTTAAGGCAGCCAATAATACCAGGGGAGCTTATGAACTATCCATCATTAAAACTGGCGTCGTTTCTTCTGCTTTATCAAGGGGCGTAAGATGTCCTTCGGTGAAATTCTAATTCTTTTCTTATTTTTAGTGCATTATTGACAAGCGCTCAACATTTCACCTATGAAATATTTACCCCTCAACAAGCAAATTTTTATTGATAACCGTAAGCGGTTTATAAAAGAAATGAAGCCTAATAGCATTGCTATTTTTGTAAGCAATGACGAGTGGCCTTCTAATGGAGATGCGCTTCATGCGTTTAAACAAAATACCGATTTATACTGGTTATCTGGAATTGAGCAGGAAGATTCGATGGTTATTTTATTTCCAAATTGCCCAGACCCTAAATACCGTGAAGTACTAGTGCTTGTTAGACCTAACGAGCTGAAAGAAAAGTGGGACGGTAAGAGACTCCGTACTGCGGATGGCACGGCTATATCAGGGATTCAAACAATTGTATGGTTGGATACTATCGATACGATGCTTCAAACATGGGTTCATTTAGCGGATACGATTTATTTAGACACCAACGAAAATGATAGAAAATCTACAGCTATTGCAAGCAGAGATTATAGGTTTGTTGCAGAAATGAAAGCAAACTATCCGCTACATGGGTATGAGCGTGCTGCAAAAATCATGCATCAATTAAGAGCCATAAAATCGAAAGAAGAAGTGGCTGTAATCAATAAAGCGATTGATATTACAGATCAAACTTTCAGACATTTATTAGGCTTTATTAAACCAGGCGTTACGGAGTATGAAATTGAAGCAGAAATTTACCATCAATTTTTAAAACAGCGCGCAACGGGTCCTGCTTATCATAGCATTATTGCAAGTGGTGATAGAGCAAGAACCCTTCATTATGTTTCCAATAATCAGGTCTGTGAAGCAGGTGAAATGCTCCTCATGGATTTTGGTGCTGAATATGGTGGTTACTGTGCCGATTTAACAAGAACAGTGCCCGTGAATGGTGTATTTACCAAGCGTCAAAAAGAAGTATACAATGCATGTTTGCATTTGCATAATTATGCTAAGTCTATTTTAAAGCCCGGCATATCTATTGTTCAATATACCGATAAGGTTGGGGTTGAAGCGACCAAGCAATTTGAAAAAATTGGTTTACTGTCAAAAGCGGCCATTAAAAATCAAGACCCAGAAAATCCAGCGTACCGAAAATATTTGTACCACGGCATCTCGCATCATTTAGGACTTGATGTACATGATCTGGGAACAAGAACGTCGCCTATACAGGCTGGCATGGTATTTACCATTGAGCCAGGTATTTATATTGAAGAAGAAAAAATGGGTATTCGTATCGAAAATAATTTTTGGATTACTAAAACCGGGAATATAGATCTCATGAAAAATATTCCAATCACTGTCGATGAAATAGAATCGTTTATGAAGGTAAATTCTAATAAAAGAAAGAAATAAGTAGCATGATTAAAAAGCAAATCCCTAATTTATTTACCTTACTGAATCTGTTTTTTGGTTGCATTGCCATCGTGTATATCACAGAGCCGGGTATCATCATTACAACAGGAGCCGAAGGTCAAAGTTTAATTGAAATGCCGCAGCAAATTTATAGGGCTAGTTTATGTTTGGCAATTGCGGCTGTTGTGGATTATTTCGATGGCTATTTAGCTAGACTTTTGGATAGCGCTTCGGAGATGGGTAAGCAATTAGATTCGTTAGCAGATCTTGTAAGTTTTGGAGTTGCGCCTTCTTTGATTGCGTATCAGTTTTTAAGGCTTTCACTAGCAGAAGATATTGATGGGTTATCTGCTTCATGGTATCAGCTTCTGCCTGTATTTATTTTACCTTGTGCAGCAGCGTATAGACTAGCTAGGTTTAATTTATCGGCGCCGTCTAGTTCTGGCTTTACAGGGGTTCCTGTGCCTGCAGTAGGGTTATTATTTGCCTCTTTTCCGCTCATATACTGGTATGCGCCCATAAATCAGGCAGCGGTAACGGGCCTTTTGCTCAATAAATGGTTTTGGTATCTGGTGGTACTTGGCTGTAGCTATCTAATGGTGTCAACGCTCCCTATGATGGCATTTAAATTCAATCAAGTTTCGTTTAAAAAGCTACTTCCACTGCTTATTTTAGTGGCTATTGGACTAGTTTCTGCGTTTAGTTTTGGATGGATTGCAGTTCCCATTGTTTTTATTGCTTATGTAGTTCTATCTTTGTCCCTCAAATATTGGTATTTATGATTTTCAATGTTCAGATTAAGGTAATGCCCTTAAAAGATTTATTAGATCCTCAGGGTAAGGCAGTTTTAAGCGGCCTTCAAAATTTAGAAATCACCGCAGTGCAGGATGTGCGTGTAGGTAAAAATATTAGCTTACAAATTGAAGCAGATAGTAAAGAGGCAGCTACTGTTATAGCAGAAAATGCCAGTAAAAAATTACTTGCAAATGCAGTAATGGAATATTTCGAAATAGAATTTTTAGCTTAATTCGCTCCAATAATAAGGCCATGTTATACCTTGTACCTACACCACTTGGTAATTTAAAAGACATGACTTTTAGGGGTATTGAAGTGTTGCAATCTGTAGATGTAATTTTATGTGAAGACACCCGAACGTCTTCTAAATTATTACAACACTATCAAATCCAAAAACCATTATCTCCGTATCATCAGCACAATGAGCATAAAATAGTAGGTCATTTAATTGATCAACTAAAAGCAGGCAAAAACTTTGCACTCATTACCGATGCGGGCACACCCGCTATTTCTGACCCAGCTTTTTTACTTGTTCGTGATTGTATCAAAGAAGGCATCAAGGTAGAGTGTTTGCCCGGTGCCACGGCCTTTGTACCTGCGCTTGTAAATAGTGGCATCCCAACCAATCGTTTTGTTTTTGAAGGATTTTTACCTTTAAAAAAGGGCAGACAAACTATGTTAAAAGAACTGGCTGTCGAGCCACGCACCATAATTTTGTATGAAAGTCCTATGCGGCTTGTAAAAACACTGAAAGAGTTGGCAGTCTATTTTGGAGCAGACCGGCTTGCTAGTGTTAGTAGAGAGCTTACCAAAATGTTTGAAGAAAATAAGCAGGGAAGCCTGCAAGATTTGGCGGTATACTTCGAGTCAAAATCGGTGAAAGGCGAAATTGTAATTGTGATTGCTGGCGCCGAATAATTCCTTAATTTTATTGGTACACTTTAATTGAATAAAAAATGAAAAAGATTTTATTGTTTGGTTTCGTATGTTTATTTGTGATGCAAGTATCAACACTTATTGCGCAACCGGATCGTCCGCAACAGCGCATCAAGTATACCATTCAAGCAAATATGGATGTGGTGTCTAACAAAATAAACGGCACCGAAAAAATTGTATACACCAACAATTCATCGGACACATTAAACAAGATATTTTTTCATACTTATTGGAATGCTTTTCAGCCAGGTAGCAGTATGGATATTAGAAGCAGAGAGCTTGGTCAAACCCAAATTAGACCTGCTTCGAGAATGAGTGACGGACTTGATTGGGATGCGCGTGTTAAAGATCGTATCAGTAAATTAACGCCTTCCGAAATTGGCTATCAACAGGTAAAGTATGTAAAAATAAATGGCGTGGCACAAGTGTTAAAAGAACATGAAACCATACTTGAAGTTGTGTTAGCAAAACCGGTATTGCCAAAATCGTCGGTACAAATGGAAGTTTCCTTCGAAGCACAAGTGCCGCTACAAATTAGAAGAAGTGGAAGAGACAATAAAGAAGGGATTCGGTATAGCATGAGTCAGTGGTATCCTAAAGTTGCAGAATATGATTATCAAGGTTGGCATGCCAATCAGTACATTGCTCGAGAGTTTTATGGCGTATGGGGTGATTTTGACGTTAACATCACCATCGATAAAAATTATTTTGTTGCAGCAGGCGGCGATTTACAAAATCCACAAGAAATTGGCATGGGTTACGAAACGCCTGGCTCAAAACTTGTAACGACTTCTGGGGATACTAAAACATGGAAATGGCAGGCTTACAATGTGCACGATTTTATGTGGGCTGCTGATCCTACGTATAAAATGATTACCCGTAAACCTGCTGGAGGTGGTCCACTTTTAAGAGTTGTATACAAGGCAGTTGATTCTTTGGAAAACAATTGGCAAAAGATGGCAGATGTTGTAACAAATGCATATCCTATTATTGCAAAAACTTTTGGGGCATATCCATACAAAACATACACGTTTATTCAGGGTGGAGATGGCGGTATGGAATATCCAATGTCTACACTTATTAAAAGTGCGAGTGTTGGAACCGCCATTCATGAGTGGATGCATACCTGGTATCAAATGCTGATGGGTTCTAACGAATCTTTGTATCCATGGATGGATGAAGGCTTTACTGATTACGCAAGCACACGTGTACTCGCAGAACTCAATGGCAGTAAAGGCTTCCCATATGAAGGCTCTTATAGAAGCTATATTAGTTTAACAAAAAGCCCTTTTGATGAACCAGCAAGTACGCATTCGGATCATTACAATACCAATTTAGCCTATAGTACTTCTTCGTACAGTAAAGGTGCTGTGTTTATGAGTCAGTTGGGTTATGTGATTGGTGACTCAGTAAGAGATCGAGTATTAATTGATTATTACAACGCTTGGCGGTTTAAACATCCCAATCCAAATGATTTTATTAGAGTTGCTGAAAAAAGAAGTGGATTAGAACTTGATTGGTATAAAGAGTACTGGATTAATTCTACCAAAACAATCGACTATGCGGTAGGTGACATTAATCTAATCCAGGACAAAACAAATATCACCGTTAAGCGTGTTGGTAAAATGCCAATGCCTATCGATATTTTAGTTACTTATAAAGATGGTACTCAAGAAATGCATTATGTGCCACTAAATTTGCAATTTGGAGAAAAGCCATCCGAAAGTAATGTTCCAAGAACAGTGCATGCAGCATGGAAATGGGTAGATCCAGTATATCAGGTTGCTATTTCAAAATCAATTAAAGATATTAGGTCTATAGAAATTGATCCATCGTTAAGATTGGCGGATGTGAATAGGAATAATAATAAACTGGTAATACCGGATTAGTATTCCATTTCTTTTAGTGTTGGCGCTTTAAACCAAGTAATAACCACTACTAAAAGTGTCATACAGCCACCAAAAATTACACTGGGTACAACGCCCATCATTTTAGCAGCAACGCCACTTTCAAATTGGCCAAATTCATTACTGCTATTAATAAACATAGAATTTACACTCATCACACGCCCGCGCATATTGTCGGGCGTTTTGAGTTGTAATATAGTGCCACGAATAACGACGCTTATGCCGTCTACAATACCGCTGATAAGTAATACGGTAAAAGTGAGCCAGAATAGTTTTGATAGTGCAAATACAATAATGCAAATTCCAAAAATAGCCACCGATATCAGTAGTTTTTTTCCTTGTGCTTTTTTTAATGGAAATGCAGTGAGTAATACAATTACAATGACCGATCCAATATCAGATGCCGCATTGAGCCAACCAAATCCAATTGGGCCAACTTTTAAAATGTCTTTAGCAAAAACAGGAATCATTGCAACGGCGCCACCAAATAAAACGGCAAATAAATCGAGTGTTAATGCACCAAATAATTCTTTGGTTTGATACACATACCTAAGGCCTTCTTTCACACTCTCAAGCGTTTTTTTCTCTCCAGGCTCATTTAATGAAGGCTTTGGCGTAAGCTGATACATGAATAGATAGCCCGCAAATACAAGTGTGCAAATAATAGCTAATGAACCTGTGTTGCCAATGAGGGCAATTAAAAAGCCAACAATGGCATGACCCGTAACAGACGCACCTAACCAAACGCCCTGCCCCCAAGTAGTTGCATTTTGAATGGTTTTTTTAGGTACAATAGCAGATAGTATCGTGCCAAATGTTGGTCCGGTAAAGGATCTAAAAACGCCGGTAAAAAATATGGCAATGTAAATACTAAATGCAATCCAGTGTTTACTTATTTGTCCTGCCGTAAAGCTGGTAGATAATAGTAGTAAAAATAAAGCGCAGGTAAAATAAAGTGCCACTCCAGTTAGTAGCAGTTTTCTTTTTTCGCTAATATCAATAATATGTCCGGCATAGAGTGATAATGAAACTGCTGGTATTACTTCTGATAAGCCAATAAGCCCAATGGCAAAGGGTTCGCTTGTTAGTTCGTATATCCACCAGCCAACAAGTGTACCCATCATGCGCAGTCCCATAATAAACAAGAACCGCCCAATCATGAGATGCCTAAATTCGGCAATCCGCATAGCTTCAAACGGGTCATGTTTTGTTTGGGTTGAACTCAGTTCTTGTTGCATCAGGTTGGCTTAGCGGTTATGGTAAAATAAAATAGTGTTGTCCCTGCGCTAAGTCTTTGTCAAGGGCGTCTAATACTACTTGCACATGCGCATCATTATTCAAAAAATCGGCATTGCTAGCATCAATAAAAATGGTATTAATATTGTGCTGCTTGATATAGCTGGTGTAGGTTTCCTGTAAATTAAACAAGTAATCGTCTTTAATATCCTGCTCGTAACTTCTATTTCTTTTTTTAATATTTTCTTGTAATTTTTGAACAGGGGCGTGTAGGTAAATTAAAATATCCGGAACTGTTATTTGTTGATGAATGATGTCAAATAGTTTTTGATATAATCTAAATTCTTCGTCAGGCAAATTCACTTTTGCAAACAACAAGCATTTTGTAAATAAATAGTCTGAAATAGTTACTTGTTGAAACAGGTCTTGGGTATTTATAAAATCTTTTAGTTGCTTATAGCGTTCGGCCATAAAAAAAAGCTCCAATGGAAATGCATATTGGTCTGGCTTTTCGTAAAATTTTGGCAAAAAAGGATTGTCTGCAAATTCTTCTAAAATCAGTTTTGCATTTAGTTTTTGTGCTAGTATGTTTGATAAGGTTGTTTTACCCGCTCCAATATTCCCCTCAATTGTAATAAACTGATGCTTCATAGACATTCATTCTCAATGGGTAAAAATAAAGCTGAACTTGGCTTTTGCCTTTATTTTTTTTGCACATCAAGGGTGTCGGGGCAGTTAACGAGTAGTTCGCTGACTGTTTTATCTAAAATAGGGTGGTGAAGCGAAGGTGCTATCTCGGCAAGCGGTAGGAGTGCAAATCGGCGGTTATGCAGTTGCGGGTGGGGTATTGTTAGGGTCTTGGTGTCTAGCACCTTGTCATCAATCATTAAAATGTCTAAATCGATGGTGCGTGGGCCATATTTTTGGGTACGGACCCTGCCCATTTCAATTTCTATGGCTAAAAGTTGTTCTAAAAGTGTTTCTGGAGGTAGAAGCGTAGTTAGCTGGATGGCTTGGTTATAAAATGCTGGTTGGTTGGTATTGCCCCAGGCGGCTGTTTCATAAATGGAGGAGGTGTGGGTAATGCTACCGCATAAGGCCTCAATTTGCTTTAAAGCCTGCTCTAAATAAGCCGCTCGGTTCCCTAAATTCCCGCCTATCAGTAAATATGCTGTGTTCATAAATTACCCCGTTAATCGCCCCAAATATCTTTAATTTCACGTCTTTAAATGCAGTTGTGAATAATATTGTTCCGCTTTTATTTTAACCTATTGCTATGAAGAGCTTTTTTAAAATATTTATTGCCAGTTTGTTGGCGCTGATTGTATTTTCAATTTTAGGTGTGATGGTGCTTATTGGCATTGCTGCCTCTGCCTCTAGCTCTGATAAACCGGTTATTGGTTCCGATGCGGTTTTGGTATTGGATCTTTCCAAACCTTATAAAGAAACCGTACAAGAGAATCCGTTTGCGTCACTAACCACCGACGGAGATTTTGAAACACCATCTCTATTTGATATGGTCAGACTTATCGAGCATGCTAAGTTAGATGCGAACGTCAAAGGAATTTATATTTTAGCGAGTTCAAATGTAAATGGATTTGGTGCTTCTGAGGAAATCAGAAAAGCACTACTTGATTTTAGGAAGTCTAAAAAGTTTGTGGTTGCCTATGGCGAGACAATTACGCAAAAAGGATATGCGGTAGCTAATGTGGCACAAAAGATTTTTGTGCACCCACAGGGAGGGCTTGAATGGGCCGGTTTTTCAAGCAATCTAGTTTTCTTAAAAGGGATGCTCGATAAATTAGAAATCAAGCCGCAAATATTTTATGCTGGTAAATTCAAAAGTGCTACCGAGCCACTTCGTGAAACACAAATGACGGATGCCAACAGGTTGCAAACAAGTGTATGGTTGGGTGATTTGTACAATCAATTTTTATACCAGACTGCTGCTGCTCGTAATTTAGACACAGCTTTAATTAGATCGCTAGCTGTAGAAGGTAAAATTCAAACTGCTGCAGATGCTGTAAAATATAATTTAATCGATGGATTAAAATATGATGATCAAGTTAAAAACGAAATCACTGGCCGTTTAAATATAGCAGTCAATTCGAAAATTAATTTTATTTATTTTGGAGAATATGCAAAGTCAGTAACCCTCAACGAATCTTCTGCTTCAGAAAAAATTGCTGTTATTTATGCCAATGGCGATATTATAAGCGGAACAGGTGCAGATGAGCAGGTGGCTAGTGATGATTATAAAGAGCTTATCAGAAAAGCGCGTTTGGATAAATCTGTTAAAGCCATTGTGCTGCGTGTCAATTCGCCGGGTGGTAGTGCACTAGCAAGTGATGTGATTTGGCGCGAAGTAAGCCTTGCAAAAAAAGAAAAGCCTGTAGTTGTTTCAATGGGTGACGTTGCTGCATCGGGTGGTTATTATATCGCATGTAACGCTAACAAAGTATTTGCCAATGCCTCCACCATAACCGGTTCAATTGGCGTATTTAGTATTGTTCCAAATATCGAATCGTTTTTGAAAAATAAAATAGGCATTACTACTGATAGAGTTAGGACGGGCCCTTTTGCTGATATGGGAAGTATGGACCGGGCACTTACAGCGCCTGAAAAAATGTTTTTCCAATCCTCTACCGATTCAATTTACAACACCTTTAAATCACGTGTTGCTGAAGGTCGTAAAAGAAATATGGAATATGTAGATAGTATTGCTCAGGGCCGCGTTTGGACGGGTACAAGAGGATTAAGTGTTGGTCTTGTTGATGAAATCGGAACGCTTTCAGATGCTATTAAAGCAGCTGCGTCTATGGCTAAAATAACAACTTACAGACTTAAAGAGTATCCCGAAAAAAAGAATATTTTGGAGCAACTCTTTAATGATTATAAGCGAACCGTTTCGTTGCATTTGATAGAATTGGAATTAGGTGTAGATCAACTACTCATGATGCAGCAAGTTAAAAAAGTAAAAGCGATGGTTGGTGTGCCACAGGCTAAATTACCATACACCATTTCTGTTCACTAATTGATCATTATGTCTTCAAAGTACAGTCAAATCACTGCGATGCTGGCCATTACAAAAGGTAGCTTAAAAGCTATTTTGCGTAGTCCTTCGGCGGTGGTTTTTAGCATCGCTTTTCCACTCATCTTTATTTTAGTATTTGGATTTATAGGAGGAAGCAATGGAAAAACATCCGTTAAAATTGCTATTGATCCTAATTCAGATACCACAAGCCCTGTTTATACAGCGCTTACAAATATCAATAGTATTAAGATTGTAAAAGGAAGTCCTGACACTTTGCAGCAAGAACTTGAAAAAGGCAGAATCACTGCCAATATATTAATTGCAAAAACGGGTCTAGTAAGTCCTGCCTATAGCATTAAAATAACAAGCTCAGGTGCTGTCATGCCCCAAAACATTCAGCTATTACAGTCTGTATTAAGTGGTGTGATTGCAGGCATGAATCAAAAATATTTTGAGGGTAACCAAACCATTGCCCGTGTTGATGCTAATATTTCACAAATACCCGGAAGAGCCTATAAAACCATCGACTTCATCCTGCCTGGTCAGCTCGGCTTTTCATTGTTAAGTTCAGGTGTGTTTGGTGTTGCTTTTTTGTTCTTTAATCTCCGTCAGCAACTGGTTCTAAAGCGTTTTTATGCCACACCCATTAAACGGGCGTATATTGTATTAGGAGAAGCATTGAGTAGGGTTATATTTCAATTGTTAACCGCGATTATTGTAATTGGAGTTGGGCATTTTGCATTTGGATTTACACTCGTGCACGGGCTTACTACTTTTGCAACCATTATGCTCTTAAGTTTTATTGCCCTCATTTTATTTATGGGTTTTGGATTTATAGTGAGTGGGCTTGCGAAAAATGAAAGTACCATACCGCCATTTGCTAATTTATTTACCTTGCCACAATTTTTGTTGGCGGGCACTTTTTTTTCGGTAGAAACTTTTCCAACATGGCTTCAACCTATTTGCAATGCGCTACCGTTAACACACTTTAATAACGCCATGCGAAATATTGCTTTTGAAGGCGCTACTTTAGCAGCCTGCGGTAAAGAATTATTGATACTTGGCTTATGGATTGTGGGTGTGTATGCTATTGCTTTTAAAACATTTAAATGGGATTAAGATGCGTGTTGTTAAATTAGGTATCATCAGTGCAGTTGTTTTTTTTATTTTGTTTACCCTTGGTGGACTTCTACTACCTTCTCATAATATTGTATCTCGTGCAGTAAACATTAAAGCAAAGCCTTCATCTATTTTACCACTCGTGCAAAATAAATCGGAGTGGCATTTGTGGATACAGGGAATGGATAGTGCAGCTACAGATAAGCGTCAACAAGTGCAAATTGTTTCTGTGTCAGATTCGCTTGTAGTAGCCAATTGGAAAACGGCCGAATCAGCGTATACTACAAAATTTAGATTCATATACAATCCAGGGCAGGCTGTTACAATTGTTCAGTGGCAGTTTGAGCAAGATGTGAAGTGGTACCCTTGGGAGCGTATCAGTTCTTTAATGAATGATAAAATACTAGGCACTTTAATGGAAAAAAACCTAGCTAAACTTCAGTTGGTAGTAGAAGCTAACTAGGTTTTTATAAAAGAGTATTCGATTAAATGATCACGTTTAGATGATCTCGACAATCAGCATTAGATAATTAAAAGCGCATCACCGTAACTGAAGAAACGGTATTTGTCTTTGATGGCTTTCTTGTATGCTTCCATGGCTAAATCATAACCTGCAAAAGCGCAAGTCATAATGAGTAAACTTGTTTTAGGTAAGTGGAAGTTTGTTACAAGACTATCTGCTACGTTAAAATTATAAGGAGGGTGGATAAAGTGATTCGTCCAACCTTCGCTTGGTTTTAATAATTTTTCGGCAGTAAAGCTACTTTCCATGGCGCGCATGGTAGTAGTTCCAATAGAGCAAATACGACGGCCATTTTGTTTGGCTTTGTTTACAATATTGCAAGCCTCTTCAGAAATCTGGTAGTACTCTGCGTCCATTTTGTGTTTGCTTAAGTCTTCAACTTCGATAGGTCTAAATGTACCTAAACCCGTGTGAAGTGTTACTTCTGCAAAACGTACGCCTAATATTTCACATCTTTTAATAAGCTCTTTACTAAAGTGTAAACCAGCAGTTGGAGCGGCAACTGCACCTTCATGCTTTGCATATACGGTTTGGTAACGCTCTTTATCTTCCTCGTCTGGTTTGCGTTTGATATATTTAGGCAAAGGTGTTTCACCTAAAAATTCTAACATTTTTTTGAAGCTCTCGTCGTCGTCATCCCATAAAAAACGAATGGTACGACCGCGGCTTGTAGTATTATCAATGACTTCAGCAACCAATTCTTCGTTGTCGCCAAAATATAATTTATTACCTACTCTAATTTTTCTTGCGGGATCAACAATCACATCCCAAAGGCGGTTTGGTTTGTTTAATTCACGCAGTAGAAAAACTTCAATTTTAGCACCTGTTTTTTCTTTGCGGCCATACATACGTGCCGGAAATACTTTGGTGTTATTTACTACGAAAACATCTTTATCATCATAGTATTCTAAAATGTCACGGAAATTTTTATTTTCCATATGACCACTTTTTCTGTCTACTACAAGAAGGCGACTGTCTTCTCTTCTTTTGGTTGGATTTTGTGCGATCAGGTTAAGGGGTAGATCGAACTTAAATTGTGATAATTTCATGTTACGGCATGATTATTTAGTGAAGGCTGCAAAAGTAGGTAAAAATTGCCAAAATTAGGGCAGGGCTGCAATAAGTTGTTGTGTATAAAGGCTTTTAGGAGAATGGTACACCTGTTCGGCAGACCCAATTTCTTCTATTTTCCCCTGGTTCATCACCATAATTCGGTCACTAATGTATTTAACTACCGATAAGTCGTGGGTGATAAAAAGAGCCGAAAACTGCATGGAAGCTTTAAGGTCGTTAAGCAGGTTTAGTACCTGCGCCTGAACACTCACGTCTAGTGCAGAAACACTTTCATCGCAAATCACAAATTTGGGCTCCATAATAAGTGCTCTTGCAATAACAATTCTTTGTCGCTGCCCACCACTAAATTCATGGGGGTATTTGTTGTAACAATCGGCGGGGAGCTCTACTTTTTCGAGCATATCAACAACCCTTTCTTTCCTTTCTGATTTACTGGGTGCAATATGGTGTACGAGTAACGGTTCAGCAATGGCATCACCAATGCGCATGCGCGGGTGTAATGAACTATATGGGTCTTGAAAAATCAGTTGAATGATTTTTTTGTAATCCGGATGATACGCTTTGTTTGGAGTGGCAATGGTTTCTCCTTTATATATGATGGATCCTTCATTTATATTTTGTAATCCAACAATCGATCTCCCAAGCGTGGTTTTGCCACATCCCGATTGTCCTACAAGGCCAAGGGTTTCACCTTCTTTTATATCAAATGATATATTATCTACGGCGGTAAAACTTTTGGTGACTTTTCCAAAAATATTGGTGGTTACAGGAAATCGAATGGTTAGTTGATTGACTTCTAGTAAAGTGTTATTATAATTTATTTCAGACGCTGCAACAGCAGCGCCAATAGGGGGTATCTTGTAATTTGGATTGGATAAAAAATCATTTACAACAGGTAGTGTATATCCTTTGGGATAAAGGCCTGGCCTACATGCTAAAAGTGCCTTGGTATAAGGATGTACTGGGTTTTCATATAGTTCATTTGTTGTGTTTTCTTCAACTACTTCACCTTTGTAAAGAACTGTAACACTGTCTGCAAAAGAAGCCACTACATTTAAATCATGGGTAATAAATAAAATACCCATACCTGTTTCTTGCTGTAGCTTTTTAAGTAATATTAAAATATTTTTTTGTACCTGAACATCGAGTGCTGTTGTGGGCTCATCACAAATAAGTAAATCGGGTTTGCCACTCATGGCCATGGCAATCATCACCCTTTGTTTTTGTCCTCCACTTAATTCGTGCGGGTACTTTTCAATTGCTTTTTCAGGGTCATTTATTTGAACACTGGTAAAAAGTCGAATCGCTTCTTTTTTTGCTACTTCTTTCGTTAGCCCTTGATGCAGCATGATCGTTTCAATAATTTGGTCGCCACATGTAAGTACAGGATTTAAGGCCGTCATGGGCTCCTGAAAAATCATTGCAATTTTACGGCCTCTAATGGCTTCAATTACTGCAGGGCTTGCCGATAGCAAGTTGATGCATTCGTTTTGGGTATTATAAAATAGAATGGATCCATTTTTGTAGGAGGCAGGCGGGCTTGGAATCAGTTGTAAAATGGACATCGACGTAACTGATTTTCCAGACCCCGATTCCCCAACAAGCGCTCTAATTTCACCCCTGCAAACACTGAGGTTAAGGTTCTTCACGGCAGTAAAGCTGTTGTTCTCCTTTTCAAAAGAAACTGTGAGGTTATTAATTTGTAACAAAGGGGCACCCATTTAGCCGTAGTTTTACACAAGATTAAACAAATAATTTTGCCAATTTTATGCTAATGTGGATTAATATTTGTTAATACTGTTCATTATTGTATGGGTTCTTGTAATTTTGCACTTACATCTGTTAGTTTACTAGCGCTGTAGGTCATCTAAATGATTGAATATGATTCGAAAAGGATGGTGGAAATTGCTTGCATTTTTGCTTCTATTTTATACCAGTATTTATGGTTTTATTGTAAAGGTTCCTAAACTAGATGACAGATTAGAGCACTCTATTAGAAACATGTTTTTTCATGTTCCAATGTGGTTTGCCATGATGATTTTACTTTTTGTTTCTGTGTGGTATGCTGCAAAGTTTTTACGCACCACTTCACCCATCGATGATTTTTATTCAAAAGCATTTGCTGCAACCGGAACCTTATATGGTTTTTTAGGGTTGTCAACTGGTGCTATTTGGGCAAACTACCAATGGGGTAGTCCATGGAGTGGAGATCCTAAACAAAATGGAGCTGCCATTGCCATGCTTATTTACTTAGCTTATTTTGTTTTGCGTGGAAGTATGACAGACGAAGACAAGCGCTCTCGAATAGCAGCGGTCTATAATATTTTTGCATTTTTTATGCTGTTCCCAACGCTTTGGATTTTGCCAAGACTCACAGAGTCATTGCATCCTGGCGGTCAGGGTAGTGAAGGTAATCCGGGCATTAATGGAAAAGATATGGATGCAAATATGCGTTCAGTATTTTATCCGGCCGTTATTGGTTGGACCTTACTGGGTGTTTGGGTAAGCACTTTAAAAATCAGATACGAATTACTTAAAGCGAAATAAATTATGAAAAAATATTTTAAATCATTCTTGCTTGTACTGATGGCAAATGTTTGCATCATTACAGCGCATGCCCAAGATACTGCTGTAAATGCAAACACAGATGTGATGCGCAGTAACGGAAAAATTTATGTTGTGATGGCTGTAGTTGCTACCATTGTAACAGGGCTTTTTGCATATGTATATTCTATTGACAAAAAAATATCAAAATTAGAAAATAAATAAAACGATTGTTATGTCTAATAATGCGCCGTATAGTTTTTTTAAAAGTGTAGAAAAAAGTTTTGACAAAGCATCTAAATTTACCAATTGGGAAAATGGATTGCTGGAACAAATTAAAGCTTGTAATAGTGTGTACAGTATGCGATTCCCTGTAAAAATGGATGATGGTCGCATCGAAGTAATTGAAGCTTATCGTGTGCAACACTCTCAACACAAATCTCCATGTAAAGGGGGGATACGTTTTAGTGAAGAAGTAAACCAAGATGAAGTAATGGCCCTTGCATCACTTATGACATATAAGTGTGCTATTGTAAACGTTCCTTTTGGCGGTGGTAAGGGTGGTATTAAAATTAATCCGCGTGAACACTCAACATATGAGTTAGAGAAAATTACACGTAGATACACTGCTGAGCTTGTTAAAAAGAATTTTATAGGACCTGGTATCGATGTTCCTGCACCTGATTACGGAACCGGTGAACGCGAAATGGCATGGATTGTTGATACCTATGCATCATTAAAACCAGGCGAAATTGATGCCGCAGGTTGTGTAACGGGTAAGCCAATTACACAAGGTGGTGTTAGAGGTAGAAAAGAAGCAACGGGTCTTGGTGTATTCTTTGGTATCCGTGAAGTGTGCAACATGAAAGAAGAAATGGAAAAGCGTGGATTAACGGTGGGTGTAGCCGGTAAAACGGTGGTTGTTCAGGGGTTAGGAAACGTGGGATACCATAGTGCCAAATTTTTTAGAGAGCATGGATCTAAAGTAATTGCAATCGCAGAATTTGAAGGTGCTATTTTTAATGCCGAAGGGTTAAATGAAGAAGAAGTTTTTCAACACCGTAAAAAAACGGGTTCTATTTTAAATTTCCCGGGTGCTACCAATATTACTAAAAGCACGGATGCTTTAGAACTTGCTTGCGATATTTTAATTCCAGCAGCACTTGAAAATGTGATCAATGGCGAAAATGCACCTCGAGTGCAAGCAAAAATTATTGGGGAAGCTGCTAATGGTCCTTTAACACCAGAAGCAGATGATATTTTTGCAGCTAAAGGAACGCTTGTAGTGCCTGATATGTATTTGAATGCAGGTGGTGTAACGGTATCTTATTTTGAGTGGCTTAAAAATTTAAGCCATGTGCGTTATGGCCGTATGGAAAAAAGATTTACTGAAAATTTAAATACCCATATTCTTTCTCAGATAGAAGAATTGACTGGTAAAACCGTATCAGCTGCAGAGCGTGGTTTTATAATGCATGGTCCTGAAGAAGTAGATTTAGTGCATAGCGGACTAGAAGAAACCATGATTACAGCAACGCGCGAAATTATGCAAATCTGGAAAGACAATCCTTCTATTCCTGATATGCGAACCGCTGCTTATGTATGTGCCATCAATAAGGTAGGTACGTCTTATGCTGAGCTTGGTATTTTCCCTTAATCGGTCATATAGTTTGGAATAGAAGACAATACCGTTGGTTGATCATTTCTAATATCAAAACCAAATGTGTCATTTCCATTTGTAATGATCATGTACTTCGTTTCTAACTTGCTGTTATAATGAAGCACTTGTTGGAGCACGGATTCACTTAAGGGAACATTCATTTCTTTACATTCAACAATTAACCAAGGTTTGGTGTCTTTATAAACAAGGATATCAAACCTTTTTTTTGTTTCGCCCCATTTGATTTCCTTTTCAATGGCAATGAGTGAGGCTGGCACCTGCTGTTTTTGAACGAGTACTTGTAAAAAATTTTGACGGACCCATTCTTCGGGGGTTAAGCGTACCCAAATTTTTCTGAAAGGGTCAAAAATCTGCTCTTTTTGATCCAAGCTTTTAATTTGGTGCGCATATGTTGGATACTCTACTTGAATCATAAGAATTGAATTGTCATGGCTTTTTTGTAATTTAGCCAATTAACTTTTTTCAAATATACCCACACTGGGTTAAAATGCCAACCGATGAAAACGAAAGAAGAAATTGTAAATAACTGGCTTCCAAGATATACTGGAGAGCAGCTTCAAAATTTTGGAAAGTATATTTTGCTTACCAATTTTAGCAATTATATCAATCTATTTGCTTCATGGAATGGGGTGGAAGTGATTGGAAAAGACCGACCAATGCAGTGTGCAACAGCAGGCGGCATTACAATCATCAACTTTGGCATGGGAAGTCCGGGTGCAGCAACAGTAATGGATTTATTAACGGCCATCGAGCCTGAGGCGGTTTTGTTTTTGGGTAAATGTGGAGGGCTTAAAAAACGCAACAGTTTAGGCGATTTAATTTTACCCATTGCGGCCATCAGAGGTGAAGGTACTTCTAATGATTACTTCCCGCCCGAAGTGCCAGCCATGCCAGCCTTTGCTTTACAAAAAGCAATCTCTACAACTATTAGAGATTACAATGTTGACTATTGGACCGGCACTGTTTATACAACCAATAGAAGAGTTTGGGAACATGATGATGTGTTTAAAGAATATTTACAACGCGTTCGTGCTCACGCAATAGATATGGAAACAGCAACCATTTTTACCGTTGGGTTTTACAATAAAATTCCAACGGGTGCACTCTTATTAGTAAGTGATCAGCCCATGGTACCTGAAGGTGTAAAAACTGAAGCGAGTGATGTAAAAGTGACGAGTGCCTTTGTAGAAAATCATTTAAAAATAGGAATCGATTCATTAAAGCAATTGATCAATAAAGGACAAACAGTAAGACACTTAAGATTCTAATGAAGACGCTAATGCATGCTTAATCTTTCCACAAAAAAGGAAATAGTATAAGGGCTAGTGCAATCACTAAAATGTCAAGTCCAACTAGCATTGCAACCATTTGAATAAATCCACTTTGTATTACAGACGAAAAGCCTGTTACTGAAATTTTCATGAGTAGTAATAACTGCGGGATGATGAGCGGAAAGCCCATAATAGCCATCATTGCAGCGTTTTGTTGTGCTTTAGCTGCAATGGCTGCTAAAAAAGTAAATACCAAGCTAATGCTCATGCCGCCCAGGCATACAATGCCGGTAAATACAAGTGCATGAGTGAGTGGATTGCCTAGTAATAGTGTGAATACGGCTAGGCTTAACAGGCTCATGGCAAGCATGAGTACTAAATTAAAAATAAGCTTTGCAAGTACAAAATTTTGAGCACTTGTAATAGCGTAAAAGTAAAGCATACGCCCACTGCCTTCTTGTAAAAAACTTTTAGCAACTGCATTCACACAAACAAATAATTGTATCACCCAAAAAAGTCCATTCCAAACTTGATCTTCCGGTTGACCCATCGACAAATACACAACAAAAATGGTAGTTACTACATAAAGTATAATACCATACAAAGTATACTGCTGTCTGAGTTCAAGCAGAAAATCTTTTTTTAATAAAGCAAGTATGGCGTTTTTATTTTTCATGCATGCATTTTCTGCAACGAGGTTCGTAGGTATCTTTTTCTCCTAGTAATACTTGGCTTTCGTTGGCCGTTTTTCTAAATGACACGTGGGCTATATTGCCACACTTCATACATATGGCATGGAGCTTTGTGATATAATCTGCAACGGCTAATAAATTAGGCATTTGACCAAAGGGTTTACCTAAATAGTCCATATCGAGTCCAGCTACAATAACCCTAATGCCTCTGGTGGCCAAGGTTTCACAAACCATGGTTATTTCTGCATCAAAAAACTGCGCTTCGTCAATACCTATAACATCGACATCTCCGGCTAGTAATAATATAGATTGAGCATGGTCTACTGGAATAGAAGGGATGCTGTTGGCATCGTGGCTTACCACTTCTGATTCGTTGTACCTGGTATCCAAAGCGGGTTTATAGATTTCAATTTTCAAGTTGGCAATTTTTGCGCGCTTGAGCCTTCTAATTAATTCTTCGGTTTTGCCGCTAAACATGCTGCCGCAAATCACTTCAATCCAGCCTCTTTTGTCACCTGTTATGTTAGGTTCTATGAACATGTATCAAATAAATTTGTAGATTAGACGTTAAATAGGAGCGGATACCAGTCCCATTTAAGACCCCAAATGTATTACATAGAATGGAAAGAGTTGGTACGTTAATTCATAAACTAAAAGATCTTT
>CANHCY010000017.1 GCA_947459295.1 Chitinophagaceae bacterium | reverse complement strand
TCTCATCCTGCACGCGCCGCTATCATCAGGCTTTTACTACAAAAGCAGTCTTGTGTATGTGGTGATATCGTAGAAGATTTGCCAATAGCACAATCTACCGTATCGCAGCACTTAAAAGAATTAAAAGAGTCTGGATTGATCAAAGGAAATATTGATGGAGCATCTATATGTTATTGTATTGATGCGGAAGTTTTGGAAAAAGCAAACAATATTTTAAATAAAGTACTAGGCGCTTCTATTCAAACGCCATCTACTTGTTGTTAACCAAAAAAATTAAAATATGCAAACAGACGAACAACTTAAAGAAATTGTAAAAAATAAATACAGTGAAATTGCACTACAAGACAAAGAAACAAACATGTCTTCTTGTTGTGGTGCTGGAGGCTGTTCTACCGAAGTGTATAATATTATGTCTGAAGATTATACTACACTTGGAGGGTATACAGCAGATGCTGATTTGGGCCTAGGTTGTGGATTACCTACACAATTTGCGCGTATTAAAAAAGGGGATCTCGTTATTGATTTAGGAAGTGGTGCAGGTAACGATTGTTTTATTGCCAGACATGAGACGGGTGAAACAGGCAAAGTAATTGGAATCGATTTTACACCAGCCATGATTGATAAAGCACGTGCTAATGCGGAAGCGCGTGGATTTAATAATGTAGAATTTAGACAAGGTGATATTGAAAATATGCCTATCACTTCTAATGTAGCGGATGTGATTGTGAGCAATTGCGTTTTAAATTTAGTGCCCAACAAACATGGGGTCTTTACAGAAATGTTTAGGGTATTAAAACCTGGCGGACATTTTAGTATTAGTGATGTAGTGCTTGTTGGCGCTTTACCAGAGGGCTTACGTAAAGATGCTGAAATGTATGCTGGATGCGTGTCTGGCGCTATTCAAAAAAATGTATACATGGAATTAATCGATGCAACTGGTTTTGAAAACGTAACGATTCAAAAAGAAAAAGCAATTGTAATTCCAGATGATATTTTAGTAAATTATTTATCAGCAGCTGAAATTGCTGCATTTAAATCAGGCAGCACCGGAATTATGAGTATTACCGTTTTTGCACAAAAACCATTGGAAAATAAAACAGCTTGTACACCAGGCGGCGGCTGTTGTTAATTAAATGTATATGAAAAATATTTTAGTACTCTGTACCGGCAATAGTTGTCGAAGTCAAATAGCGCATGGTTATTTAAAAGCGTATACAGTAGATAAAGCAAATGTATATAGCGCAGGTGTAGAAACGCATGGAGTAAATCCAAGGGCTATTCAAACCATGAAAGAGGATGGTATTGATATTTCATCAAACACGTCTAATAATGTTTTAGAATACACGGATATTCCTTTTGATTTTGTGATTACGGTTTGTGATCATGCAAAAGAAGTTTGTCCATATTTTCCAAGTAACGCAGAAAAGTTTCATTATAATTTTCCGGATCCAGCAAAAGCAGTTGGCACCGAAGAAGAAATTACTAGGTCCTTTACCGAAGTGCGTGAGATGATTAAAAAGTACTGTTTACAGTTTGTAAAAGAAAACATATGAGTGAGTTAACTGCATTGGTTATTGGAGCTACTGGCGCTACAGGTTCTGAACTTG
Source organism: Chitinophagaceae bacterium (assembly GCA_947459295.1). Lineage (GTDB taxonomy): Bacteria > Bacteroidota > Bacteroidia > Chitinophagales > Chitinophagaceae > Sediminibacterium. Next base: position 38,774 of record CANHCY010000017.1, on the reverse strand, counting down.
TAAACCAATTACTAGAGGACAACCGGTTTAATAGCGTAGTTGTGTTTTCAAGAAGACCTTTAGTAGTGAAACACGCTAAATTAACAACGCATATTGTTGATTTTGACAATCCACAATCTTGGGCGCATTTAGTAAAAGGAGATGTACTTTATTCGGCACTTGCTACTACCCTAAAACAGGCCGGAAGTCAAAAAGAACAATATAAAATTGATTATACCTATCAGTACCAAACAGCTGAAACGGCTGCTGCTAATGGTGTTGGAGCTTATGTGCTGGTGTCTGCAATGGGTGCTTCCGCGAATTCTTGGTTATTTTACCCCCGCATTAAAGGACAACTCGACAATGCCGTTGCTACCTTACCATTTAAGCAAATCCATATTTTTAGACCTGGGTTTTTGCGCAGGCAGCCTGATAAAATAAGGCCCATGGAAAAACTGGGTATCGCAATCTTTGATGCTTTCAATAAAGTAGGCTTATTCAAAAGTCAAAAAGCACTTCCGGTTGAGATACTCGCACAAAAAATGATAAGCGTATTATTTAAACCTGCTGGTTCACAATTTCAAGTCTATTCTTTGGATTCAATATTTGATTTGTAGTATCTTACTACTTCAAATATTGCATGTCATGAAAAAAATTGCTACGGTTGTTACCGCTCTTGTATTGTTTGTTGCAACTAGTATTGCCCAAGTACTATCACCAGTTGTTTCAAGATCTAAAAATCTAGACCCAGTTAAACTTGCACAAATAGATACCTTGTTAAATAATTATGTGGCCAATAATTGGTTAGTAGGTGCTTCTACTATCATCATTAAAGACAATCAAGTTGTTTATTATAAAGGCCATGGTTTTGCTGATAGAGCGTCTAAAAAGCCAATGGAGGCAAATGCTATTTACCGTATCATGAGTCAGACAAAAGCCATTACTAGTTTGGCGATACTTCAATTATTTGAAAATGGAAAACTGAACCTAAACCAGGCTGTTGGTGATTTTATTCCTACATTTTATAAGCAAACTGTTTTAAAAGACTTTAATGCTACAGACACTACTTACACTTCGGTTCCAGCAAAAAGAAATATTACCATTCGGGATTTACTAACCCATACCTCAGGTATTGATTACGCAGCTATTGGTTCTAAAAAAATGCAAGCCATCTATGCAAAAGCAGGCATGCCATCTGGATTAGGTAAATCAAATGCATCATTACTTGATGTTATGAAACAGTTGGGAACCTTACCGCTCGTACATCAACCTGGTGAAAAGTTTACTTATGGTTTAAATTCAGACTTGCTAGGATGCATAGTTGAAATAGTGTCTGGCATGACGCTCGAAGCTTACTTTTATAAAAATATTTTTGAACCACTAGATATGCGCGACACTTATTTTAATGTGCCCGCATCAAAAGCAAAGAGACTTCCTACTGTGTATACCGAAGACAGTACCAACAAAATTATTGAATGGGGCCCAACATTTAGAAACATTGATCCTAACTATCCATTACTTGGAACTACGTTTTTTTCTGGAGGTGCTGGTTTGTCTTCTACCGCATATGACTATGCAGTATTTCTACAAATGATTTTGAATGGTGGAAAATACAACGGCAAACAAATTATTTCACCACGCACCGCTGAGTTAATGTTGAGTCCACAATTAGATTTTAAATATGATGGCCTCAACGATTTCGGTTTAGGTTTTTCAATTACTTCTGATAAGGCGTCTAATTTAGAAGCAAGAAACAAAGGTTCATTTTCTTGGGGTGGTTATTACGGCACTACTTATTGGGCTGATCCCAAAGAAAAATTGATTTGTTTAATCATGACGCAGCATACCCCAAATTCACATGCTGGATTTCAGGAAAAAATTGAAAATATTATATACGGAAGTTTAGTAAAATAGTGCAACAATCATCATGAGATTGTCATTTTACGCCTAAAATATCTTAAATAAACAATTTCTAGTAGTAGTTGTTTTAGTTTCGCGGCCAATTATAAAATCCGCGTTATCTCATGCAACCATTCGAATCTCAATTAAAACTAGCCATTGAACCAGTAAGGAATACTTTATTGGCGCACACAGTATATAGTCAAATTCAAGATTTACAGGGGTTACAACGGTTTTCTGAAACCCATGTCTTTGCAGTTTGGGATTTTATGAGTTTATTAAAATCACTACAAATTGGCTTGACCTCTGTTACACTTCCTTGGGTACCTGTTGGAAACGCAGATACCAGATATTTAATCAATGAAATTGTATTAGGGGAAGAGTCAGATGTTGATGAAGCAGGCAATCGAATTAGTCATTTTGAATTGTACCTAAAAGCGATGCAGCAAATGGGTGCATCCACAACTGTTATTGAAACCATCATTGCTCAAATTAATGCTGGAACAAAGGTGCAGGATGCAATTGAAGGAGCGCAGTTACCAAAGCAAGTCAAAGATTTTTTACAATTCACTTTTGATATTTCATTTAACGCACCACTACATGTTAAAGCAGCCGTATTTACTTTTGGCCGCGAAGATTTGATCCCTAGCATGTTTATGAAAATTTTAGATAAAATTTATGCGGACGCCCCGGATAAAGTGAGTATTTTTAAATATTATATCGAAAGACATATAGAAGTTGATGGTGATCATCACAGTCATTTGGCGCTCGATATGGTAAATAGGCTATGTGGTTCAGATGCTTCTAAATGGGAAGAAGCCACAGCAGCATCCGTTAAAGCACTAGCACTTCGCATTGGACTTTGGGATGCTATTTTTGAAAAATAAGTGTATGAAAAAAATCTTTGTGTGGGTTGTTTTATTGACTCAATTACAAACAGCTTGTAGTAAACAAACAACCGCATCTGAAGTAGATAATTATACTTTAAAAATTGGTCAGCACGTTGACATCACACTCAATGCAAATCCATCAACTGGATATAGTTGGTCTTGGATAAACAAAGCGACAGTAACAACCGTAGATTCTGTAGCAGCAATTTCTGTGAGCACGAATAATGTTCCTGGAAGCCCTAGCCAAGAAATATGGCGGTTTAAGGCTGTTAAAGCGGGTTCTGATTCCATTAAGTTTAGATATGCACAACCATGGGTTGGTGGTGCTGTGGGTGAAACCAGAACCCTCTTTATAAAAGTGAATTAGCTTTTTGGAAAGTCTGCACCTTCTGTAACAGACGCCCAAGTATCAAAATCTTTTTTTAATTCTTCTATTTTTTCTCTGGCCCCTCTTAATGCAGCAACGCCTAATAATAAACGCATAGGAGGATTTTCAGATTCAACAACTTGTATCATTGCTTTAACGGCTCTTACTGGATCACCCGCTTGATTGCCACTTATGGCTCTAATGGTATCTTTATTTTTATCAGCAGTTTCAGCGTAGTCTGCAATGGTTGCAGGGCTCTCGTTTGCAGAACGACCTGCCCAATCGGTTCTAAATCCACTCGGTGCAATAATTGTTACTTTAATGCCTAATGGCCCCACTTCTTTAGCTAATGCTTCACTAAATCCATCTACTGCATATTTAGTAGCGTTGTAAAAACCAACGCCAGGAAATGATCTAAGCCCTGCAATCGATGCAACATTTAAAATGTGGCCACTTCTTTGTTTACGCATATGTGGCAAAACTTCTTGTGTCATTTTTGCTAAACCAAACACATTAATTTCAAACATTTTTCTTACTTCTGAATCTTCACTTTCTTCGATAGATCCAAAGTAGCCAATGCCGGCATTGTTTACAAGCACATCTATTTGACCAAACTTTGCCATTGTTTGTGTAACGCTTGATTTAATTTCTGAGTCAATTGTAACATCTAATTTAACCGCAATAGAAGTATCTGGGTATGCTGCAACAATATCATCTACATCACTTGTCTTGCGCGAGGCCACGGCTACTTTATAACCTTTTGCTAAAACCTGCATTGCAAGTTCTCTTCCAAAACCTGTTGAACATCCTGTAATCAGCCAAACTTTTTCCATGTTACTATTAATTTAATTGTTTTGCGTTATACGCTTCGATTCCTTTAATGATTAATTTTTGTCTTCTGATTTCTCTGGGTACTACAATGGCGCCAATTAATAAACCAAATACGCCATATGTAGAATTTTGATTTGGACTTAACGAATTTGAGCTAAGTGCAGACAATCCTAAATACCCACCCCAAAAGTAGTTCCAATCTCTGATTCTTTTTGCACGATTAAAATATAAATAAGCCTCCGGTAACGTTACCGATAAATCTCTGGCATCAGAAATGCTTAATGCACGGTTACCAAGGTATATTTTTTTACCAACAAGTTTCATTTTTTCTTGTGTTCGCGTACTTTCTTGCGCATATACAAATTGCGTCAATAACACAATGCATAACAAAAGGGTAATCTTTTGAATCATAAATTAATAGTTATATTTATCTATCAAAAATAGTCATAAACATGAACTTCAATAACGCATCTAGAAGGTCTTTTCTAAAAAATGTTTCATTTGCTACTGCGTTTTATGCAGTAGGCGGGTTTAAAAAAATAAACGCCTCAACTGTTTTTGAATATAGAAACAAAGTTGCTTTACGGTTTGTAGTTGCGTCAGATGCACACTACGGACAGCCTGGCACGCCTTATGATGCCATGATGGAATTAGTGATTCAACAAATCAATGATTTTAATAAGGAAACACCGCTTGACTTTTGTGTAATCAACGGCGACATTATTCATGACAAAAAAGATTTCCTGCCGCTGGCCAAACAAAAGATTGATGTGTTAGATCCTGTTTATTATGTTACGAGAGGAAATCACGATATGGTAACTGCCGACTATTGGAACGAGGTTTGGGGCATGCCACTCAATCATACCGTCATTGCAAAAGATCAGGCGGTTATATTAGCAGACACTTCCAATGAAGCTGGTAAATACCTCTCCCCAAATTTAGATTGGCTGGAAGAGCAGCTAGAAGCTAACAAGAAGCGAAAGCATGTGTTGCTGTTTTTACATATTCCTCAAAAGGCATGGACTGCAAATGGGATCAATACCCCCAGTTTTGAAAGCTTAGTAGAAAAGTACCCGAATGTAACCGCCATTTTTCACGGTCATGAGCATGATCAGGATGGAGTAAAATTATTGGGTGCCAGGCAAACACCATGTTTATTTGATGCACATATGGGCGGAAGTTGGGGAACCACATACAAGGGGTTTAGGGTGGTAGAGATTTTAAAAGATGGCACGCTGGTTTCTTATATGATGAATCCAACCCAAAAGATCAATGATTATAGTAAGGCCAGTATATAAAAAATGAGGGCCCGGTTACCCAAAGCCCCCATACCCCCCGAGTTTAAAACTCAATCAAATAAACGCCACTATTAGATCAATTTGGCAAGTGTTTGTGTCAATTTCAATAATCAATTATTAAGTAACGGCTATTATTTATAAATAATTGATAAATAGTTCAAAATAATTATAATATATATTTAATATAATAAAAACATATCTTATTTTTATTAATCTAAATCTATTGATTAGCTTTGTTTCATGCGTTTGAGACAATTATTCCTACTATTAATCTTGCTTATTGCAAGTAGAGTTCCTGCACAAAAAAACCTACTTCAATTTTTAGCCAAACAAAAAGGGTCGTTTGAGTTGGAATTACTCAATAAAGAAACCAAATTGGTACCCACACCTGCTGGCCTTACCTGTTCGGACTCTAGGCACGACTATTTTGTAAATGATGGCAAATTGTACCTCCAAATTAATGGAACGGGTAAATTATTTACAATAGATAGTGCGCTTGCTTTAACCAGGTTAGATAATACCTGTTACGAAGGCTATAATTACGGATCTTATTCTTACATCCGAAACAATAAAATTTACAATTTAGGCGGTTGGGGCTTTTGGCAATTTAATAGTGGCCTTAGGTATTTTGATACCACATCCAAAGAATGGTTTAGAGAACCGATAAATAAAGAAGTACAACTTGCTAAGCATATGAACGCACTCGTTTACCCAGATAAAGTAAACGATGTCATTTATGTGGCGTATCATTTATACCCTAATTCCTATATAAAAAATCCAAGTGATGTAAAAAATGACACTATTTACATGCAGTGCTTGGATTTAAAAACAAATAATTGGTGGGCTACGCCTAAGATTTTAAGTGATAAAATATTTTTAGAAACCGTTTTAAATACAAACTCATTGGTGTTACCTGGCCTTGGTATATTAACAGAATCATACAATCACTTGTATTTGATTAATCCAGCTAACCAAAAATTATATGAAATAGAAAATGAGATTGGCGGCACCATCATGAACTATGTTGCTAGTAAAAATGGATTATACTTTTACAAAGACGAAAAACTACATATTTACAATCCTCAGCTAGATTCGATCGTGAGCCTTCCACTTTCAATGACAAAATTTTCTGAAGTTGCAAAACCACTCTATAAAAATATTACACCTAGCTTTAGTGAAAAAATTGATATTACTAAACTGTTTTTTAGCAGTGCTATCGTATTATTATTTGTAATCATTGTAGTCCTTTTTTTTAAAAACAAACACTTACATAAAATGCAGCAAACTCTTGCTGCAGGCGGATTACATAAGAAATCGATTGAAGTAAATAAGCAAGTAGAATTTTCAGATAATTTAACAGAAATAGAAAAATCGGTACTTGATATTTTAGTTGAATATTCGAAACAAGGAGTACCTACTTCTATAGATCAAATTAACAGAGCACTCGGCGTTAAAAACAAAGAAGTAACGATCCAAAATAAATTAAGATCAGACACGCTTCAAATGATCAATAAAAAATTTATGGTATTTGCGTCTACAAATGATACGCTCGTAGAACGTGAAAAAACGGCTTTGGATAAAAGGGTATACCAATACAAGCTTAATGAGCGCTACCTAAATAAAATTAAATAGGTATCTCTTACATATAAAGGTGCTAAAATAAAGGAATTAACCTTCTGCTTCTTCCTCTTCTTCTTCTTTGAAGAGTGGATTTCTGCGAGATGGGATCACCATTTGTTCGTCATCACTTAAGAATACCCAGAAGTTGTTTAATTCAAAAATGTCGCCACTGGTTTTGCTATCACCATCAGCACTTCTGCGCTCATAGGTACCTAGTAATTCACCATTGTGTCTTAATTGATTTAATTTTTCTTCGTGTGCTAATTCTTTAAAGCTTTCGATCGTCATCATCTAGATTGATTTTGTGCAAATATATATTACTCCTTCTTATTGGCCATATAGTATTACCGCCGAACTTCCGGCTAATGTAAAATTATTACCCATTTTAGAAGATCCATTACTGCTAAGCCCAACTTTCCATGTTCCTTTTGGTAGCGTAAGGGTTTGCGGGGTTTGAGATCCGTTATACGCTATCCATATTTTTTTCCAATTATCACCTACTGCCGCTCCGTTAATGGTATAAGCAATGATTCCGGTAGGCAGGTTGTTTTCAAAATTTATGTTCGTAGCAATTTGCTGGGCAGTTTGCATTCTAAATGCGGGGTGCGCACGTCTAATTTGTACCAAGCTTTTTATGAATTGATAGCTGGCGATGTTTTTAGTTTTTAAATCCCAATCAATACCATTCACGATGTCTCCTTTATCAAAAGAATTTTCTACTCCATTTTTTGATCTTAAAAATTCGGTACCTGCATGTAAAAAACTTGCACCTTGTGCCGTTAACACAATGGCATAAGCTAGTTCATGCATTTTAGTACGCTCTGCAGCAGAAGCACTTTTAAAAGAGAGTGCTATTTTATCCCATAAAATATTATTGTCGTGACAATCTGCGTAGTTGATAAGACCTGCAGGGCCCGCTGTATATGGCTCTTTAGAGTAATTGACTTTGCTATAATTGATTTGCGGATGCTTACCTGCAGCAACAATACCAAATTTTACCGACTCACTATTTGAAATATTTCCAGTTGCAAAACCTCTATCATCAATATTAAAAACGCTCCCTTTAATCCCATCACGCATGTCATCACTAAATACGGCAATGCCATTTAATTGAGCCGCATTTTTTTTAAGTGCTCTTTTATCTTCCGGTAGTGGTGAACTACTAGAGGTCCAACCTTCACCATATAAAACAATGGATGGTTTAATCTTGCGCAGTGTATCGGAAATCATATTCATGGTTTGGATATCATGGATACCCATTAAATCAAAACGAAAACCATCAATATGGTATTCGTTTACCCAGTAAACCACGCTTTCAATCATAAACTTCTGAAACATTGCCTTTTCACTGGCCGTTTCATTACCACAACTACTAGCATCAGAAAAACTACCGTCAGCTCTTTTCCGATAGTAGTAATCAGGAACCAGTATGTTAAAATTTGAGTTTTTAGTTAAGGCTGTATGATTGTAAACCACGTCCATAACAATGCGTAACCCATTACTATGCATCGTTTTAATGAGTTCTTTTAACTCTTTGATTCGCACTTTACCATCAGCGGGGTTAGTACTATAAGACCCCTCTGGAATATTATAGTTTACAGGATCGTATCCCCAGTTGTACTGCACCGCAGACTTTGTTTCATCTACAGAGTTATAATCGTAAAAAGGTAAAAGGTGAATATGTGTTACACCAAGTTCTTTAATGTGTGAAAGTCCCGTAGTTTGTCCAGCACTGTTTTTTGTTCCGAGTTCTGCTAATCCTAAAAATTTACCTTTATTTTTTATGCCACTGCTTGCATGAATACTGGCGTCTCTTACATGTAATTCATAAATAACAGCATCGGTTTGTTTATTCGACACAGAAAAATTAGGTGATGTATCACCGGCCCATCCAATAGGATTGGTTTCTTTTAAATCAATGACTTGCGCTCTTAAACCATTGGTACCACAGGCTTTAGCGTATGGGTCCACCACTTCTTCACTCCATGTATTTCCAATATTTACCTGAAAAGTGTAATAGCTATTTTTGAGATTTTCAGGAACGGTAATATACCAAATGCCATTATCACCTTGATTCATTGCAATAGAACGTGTAGCTGTTCCACCCAAATCCGATTTATATAGATTTAGTTTAGCCGCAGTTGCAGTTGGCGCCCAAATTTTAAATGTCGCAGCTTTTGGCGTATAGGTTAAACCTAAATCTTTACCGCTATAAACTGGATAACTAGTTATACTTTCTTGTGCAGTTACAATGTTAAGTGAAACAATAAATATTACAAATGCGATGATATTTTTCATAGTAAATCAATTCAGATTGCTAATATACGTCCTTAGATAAAATTAATTTTCATCAAATCTTAATTATCTTGCTGTTTTACATACCATGCTTTCAAAGAATAAAAAAATAGACGTTATAGAAAAGTTGCTTGCGCTTTGTTATGAGCATAATAAAGACGCGCTATTTATTATGAGTTTGATGCACCAATACGAAGAACGCGGTAGTTTGAGTAAAAAGCAACTGCAAGGCTTACTGCTAAAAGCACATAAAATAAAGGAAATACCGCCCCATCAAATTGCAGCGGTTGAAGCCATTGTGTTAAAAATGCCAACCAGGGACAAAACGCCTGTTCAAAAAACAACCCCAGCTATAAACGAAGCTCAGGCTCAAATTATCGCCTCACTAGCCCAAACAGATCAAATATTAGCAAGCTATCCAGCCCATAAACAAGTGCTCCTGCTAAAATCTAAACTTACCAGCAATCAGCCATTAAGCCCTCAAGAACAGGCCGATCTCAACAAATTTGTAAAGATTTTAGTTAAAAAATAAACCTATGTGACATACGTCACGTTTGCTCCCAATAATTGTGCTGATTTTTGCAGTATCAAAATTATTGATCACTAAAATTGTATACCATGTTTGATTTTATTAAAAATTTATTTGGCCCAGCTACTGATTATAATGCTTTATTACAAAAAGGCGCAGTTATTATTGATGTACGAACTGCGGGTGAATATGCGAACGGACATATAAAGGGGTCTAAAAATATGCCACTTGATGCTATTAATAGTCGTGTAGCTGAATTAAAAAAAGCGGGTAAGCCTGTTATTACGGTTTGTAGAAGTGGCGCTAGAAGTGGTATGGCTAAAGGTATTCTAGCAAACGCTGGAATTGAAGTATATAACGGTGGCCCATGGAATAGCTTAATGCAAAAAATAAACTAGTATGAAAACATTTATTAGAGAACAGTACCTCGTTATTATTGGTGTGCTTATAGGTGCAGTGGGCGGATATTTATACTGGAAAAATATTGGTTGCGCCTCTGGTACTTGTATGATTACCTCTAAGCCTTTTAATAGTGTGATTTATTTTGGATTATTGGGTGGTCTTGTATTTAGTATGTTTAAAAAAACAACATCTCATGTTAAGTGAATCTTTTGAAAAAATAATAGCTTCTGAAAAGCCCGTCCTTATTGACTTTTATGCTACTTGGTGTGGTCCATGTAAAATGATGCCACCTATTTTAAAAGAGGTAAAAGATAAAATGGGTGAATCTATTTCTATTTATAAAGTGGATGTTGATGTACATCAAAATATCGCTGCACATTTTTCTGTAAATAGTGTTCCTACCTTGGCAGTATTTAAAGAAGGTAAATTAGTATGGCGTGAGCCAGGTGTAAAGCCTGCAGCACAACTTGTGCAAATCATCTCCAAATTATAGTTACGCTGTATAATTAATCCCTAATAATTTATATGATTTAGTAGTTTAGCGCTAGAAATTGTAAATCATACATTATGACTGGGATTGATAGTGTTGTATTAGAATCTGTAATTGTACATAAGGTTGGTAATCCAACACGTTCGGAGCAGTTAGTATTGTCTAACGAAGCATTAACCATCGAAGATTCATTGGTGACGGGTCTATTAACGAAGTATTTTTTAACACCATTTAATGAGGCCGAACAATATCAGTTTTCGCACCTCAGTGATTTGTCGTTAAATGAAGTATATACCTATGTACAAACCATTTTTAACGAGCCAGATACATTTGTAGAACAAAGCAAATTGTTGGCCACCTTTTTACACGCAAAGTCTACGCATGTAAAAGTGAAAGACGGCGAACTATACGTTGCTAAATTTACCAACCTTCCTTTTGGGACTGAATTCATTTCTGGTATTGGCTTATTTAAAAGTGAAACAAAAGAGACTTTCTTGCAACTTAAAACAAAGCAGGAGGGCTGGGGTATCAGTGCCGAAGACGGGATTGCCATCAATAAATTAGATAAAGGTTGCCTTATTTACAATAAGGATGGTGCTGATGGTTATGTGGTATGTATGGTTGACAATACCAATAAGCAGCAAGACACACAGTACTGGGTGAACGACTTTTTACAAATTACAAGACGCGCCAACAGTTATCATTACACAGACGCAGCGCTTGGTATGTGTAAACTATTTATTAGCAACGAATACCAAGATAAGTTTGAAGTAACAAAAACGGATCAGGTAGACCTCTTGCACCGCAGCATGGAATACTTTACAAGCCACGAATCTTTTAATATGCAAGACTTTGGTAAAGAAGTGCTTCATCATCCCGAACTCATAGAAAGTTTTACGCAGTATAAAAGCCAGTATGAAGTGGCTAAACAAGTTGTTATTGAAGATGAGTTTTCTATCCATGTGGCTGCTGTTAAAAAGCAACAACGTTTTTTTAAAGCAGTGGTTAAACTCGATAAAAACTTTCATATTTATATTCATGGCCGAAAAGATTTAGTAGAAAAAGGCTATGATGAAAAATCGGGCAAACAATTTTATAAGCTTTATTTTGACGAAGAATCTTAATAAATAGTAACTTTAAGTAACACATAAATGGTTCGTTATGACAAATAGCCGTAGAAATTTTATTAAAAATTCAGCATTGGCAGCTGCTGGTGTAATGGTTGCTCCATCCAATATATTTGCTAGTACACAGGCTAAAAATCTTATTGGCGTTCAGTTATACTCTGTTCGTGCAGACATGAAAGCAAATCCAATTGCCACATTAGAACAGCTCGCTAAAATAGGATATAAGCATGTAGAACACGCTAATTATGCCAACCGAAAATTTTATGGCTATGCAGCTACCGAGTTTAAAAAAATACTCGACGGCTTTGGATTACAAATGCCAAGTGGACATTCTATGCTTGAATTAAAACACTGGGACGCCGCAAAAAAAGATTTTACCGACGAATGGAAATATACAGTGGAGGACGCAGCTACCGCTGGTATGCAGTATGTGATTAGCCCATGGCTTGATGATGAACTACGAACAAGTTATGATGCGATGCGTGGATTTGCAGATGTATTTAATAAAAGCGGCGCGCTATGTAATAAATACGGTATGAAATTTGGATACCACAACCATAATTTTGAATTTAATAAAAATTTGAATGGCCATTCTATTTATGAAATTTTATTGGAACACACAGATCCTGCTGCAGTGTTTTTGCAATTAGACATGGGTAATATTTATGGAACCGGTGCCGATCCAATTGCGATTGTAAAAAACAATCCGGGTCGTTTTTTATCGGTGCATGTAAAAGATGAAATCAAAGCAACGGAACCCGGTGAGTCACAATACGAAAGCTGTGTACTTGGTAAAGGATTTGCTGGAACTAAAGCTATTACGGCGGTTTGTGCAAGTGTAGGTGGTACCAAACATTTTATTGTGGAGCAGGAATCTTACCAGGGTCAAACACCCTTAACGGCTGTTAAGCAAGACTTAGCGATATTAAAATCTTGGGGTTACTAGTATTCAATACGTACTTAAAACCAACCTCTTCTTTTAAAGACTACTACCATCCAAATTGGAACAAATAGCATTAGTCCTACGGCAATAAAAAATCCGTATTGATGATGCAGGTAAGGAATATTGTCAAAATTCATTCCAAACATTCCGCCAATCACTGTAGCAGGTGCTAGTAAGCAAGTTACTACAGTCATTACTTTCATGACTTCATTGGATTTTAAATTTACATGACTTAAATAAAGGTCCTGTAAGTTCATCATCATATCTCGGTAACTCTCTGCAAGTTCATTGGCTTGTGTAATGTGATCTAAAATATCCTTAAAATATTTTGTTGTTTTCTCTTCGAGTAAATCAGAATCACTTCTTATAAAACCATTAATTAAATCACGCACCGGACTAACGTTTCTTTTTAAAACAATCAGCTCTTTGCGTAAACTATTTATCTCTGCTAAAGACCTGGTATTGCTATTTCTAATGATTCTTTCTTCTAGCATTTCTATGCGGTCACCAAGCTTTTCCATGACAGTATAGTAATGGTCTACAATCATGTCCAGTAGGGCATAGCAAAGATAATCTGCACCACTAAGTCGTAATTTGGTATGATTGATTCTTAATTTTTCACGAATACTATTAAACACATCCCTATTGGCATCTTCTTGAAAAGAAACAATAAAATTGGCGCCAAGTATAATACTTATTTGTTCCGTTTCAACAGCGCCAGTTTGCTCATTAAAATAAAGCATGTTTAACAGGCAAAATAATACGTTTTCTATCTCATCCATTTTAGGACGTTGGCTCACACTCATGATATCTTCTACAATGAGGTAGTGAATACCAAAATGAGCTGCAACTGCTTCTACGTCTGCTTTTCGGATGCCATCTACATTGATCCAAGAAACATTGTTATTTTCTTTAAAAGGGAATGTGTCAGTAACTTGATTTAGTTGAACTTCTTGGAACGATGAAGGTGAATAATCAAAAATGGTAATCTTGCTTTCTGTAGCTTCTACTCTTTCTGGTATAACTGTTGGATTTACATGAAAGATAGTACGGGTGCGTTTGGTATCAAAAACACTAAGCGGGTTTAAATATTTTAGGTATTTGTTGCTATTCATGTTCTTGTAAGTTAAAAACAATTATTCTACAATGCGCAGTTTAGCATAATTAAGCATAATTTTTTTCTCGCCATTTTTTTCAAAATTGATGGTGGCAATGGGGTTATGCGCCGATCCTTCCATAGCGCCAACGGTACCAAATCCAAATTTTTGATGCTCTACTTTAGCGCCCACTTGTAAATTGCTGGTATCGCTTGGAACAAAGTTTGCACTAGGAACATGTGTGGCAATTTTTGGCGGCGGTGGTGGTGGCATGTACGCAGGCTTATCCGAAGGTTTTCTTTTGGGAGCCATTCCAAAACTATTTTGCATGCGGTCAAAACCAGAACCATAATCGGCACCGGCATTATTTCTAGCACCTCCGCCAGCGTAACTTTTGTCTACATATTGCTCGGGCATTTCGGCAATAAAACGGCTTGGTTCATTTTGAACGAGTTGCCCAAAACGGTAACGTGCATTGGCATGTGTTAACCAAAGTCTTTGTTTTGCCCTTGTAACAGCTACATAAAATAACCTGCGTTCTTCTTCGAGTTCTTCTCTGGTATTTATTGACATGCTACTTGGAAACAAAGTTTCTTCAACGCCACCTACAAAAACGCATTCAAATTCGAGACCCTTCGAAGCGTGAATGGTCATAAGTTTTACAACGTCTGCATTTTCTTTATCATCATCAGCGTCTGTAAGAAGTGTAATTTGTTGAAGGTAACCGCCAAGTGTTTTGTCACCCAGTTCACCATCATCATTACTTGGTGATTCGATCCACTCTTTAATGGAGTTGAGTAATTCCTGAATATTTTCGTAACGTGCTAGGCCTTCGGTGGTTTTATCGTTGAAGAGTTCTTTTACTAAATTGGTGTGCTTGCCAACTTGAACGGCCACATCGTAAGCGTTGTTTTGTTGAAGCATACTTTGAAAATACCGGATCATGGTAACAAAGTTTTGTAGCGCTTCTAGCGTACCAGCTTTAAATCCAAATTCACCCGCTCTACTAATGACTTCAAAGAGTGTAATATTATGTTCGTTGGCCGCAATGGCACATTTTTCGAGGGTTGTTTTACCAATCCCCCTTACTGGATAATTGATAATTCGTTTGAGCGCCTCCTCATCTTTCATATTTACCACCACGCGTAAATAGGCAATAAAATCTTTTACTTCTTTACGTTGATAGAAACTTACGCCACCATAAATGCGGTAAGGAATACCCATTCGTCTAAGGCTTTCCTCAAACGAACGGCTCTGTGCGTTGGTGCGGTATAGGATAGCAAAATCTTTGTTGTTAAAATGATTGCGTAGTCTTTGTTCTTGAATCGTATCTGATACAAAACGGCCTTCATCATTATCAGTCATGGTACGCACCAAACAAATTTTTTCTCCTTCTTTATTTTCGGTCCAAAGATTTTTTTGAATTTGGCCTTCGTTGTTTTTAATGACTTCGTTGGCTACATGAATAATGTTTTGGCTGCTTCTATAATTTTGTTCCAGCTTGACAACTTTAACATCGTCATAGTCTTTTTTAAACTGTAAAATATTTTCGATAGTGGCGCCTCTAAAACTATAAATACTTTGTGCATCATCCCCAACCACACAAATATTTTCATTGACTGCGGCAAGTAGTTTAGTAATTTGATATTGTACCGGATTGGTATCTTGGTACTCATCAATAAGAATGTATTTAAACTTATGTTGATACTTGTGCAATACTTCCGGAAAGTTTTTTAAGAGCTCATGCATTTTGAGTAATAAATCATCAAAATCCATGGCGCCATTTTTAAAACATCTACTGGCGTAAGCGGCATAGATTTGAGCAATGGCGGGCCTATTAGCGCGCATGTCTTCTTGCTGAATGTAATAATCAGTTGCATATTCGGCAGGTGATAAGAGTGCATTTTTTGCACTTGAAATACGGCTACCTACAATATTTGCTTTGTAATGTTTGTCGTCTAGGTTTAATTCGTTGACGACAGTTTTAATAACAGATCTGCTATCATCGGTATCATAAATAGTAAAGTGATTGGGATAGCCTAAGCGGTGCGCTTCGGCGCGCAGAATGCGCGCAAACACACTATGAAACGTGCCGATGTATAAATTTCTTGCATCGGTATTGCCCAGCGTGCGCTCAATTCTTTCCTTCATTTCTGCCGCCGCTTTATTGGTAAATGTGAGCGCTAAAATATTAAAGGCATCTACACCCACCGACATCAGGTGCGCAATGCGCGTTGTTAAAACTTTTGTTTTACCACTACCCGCACCTGCCACAATCATGAGTGGCCCATTCACGTGTAATACCGCTTCTTTTTGTGGTTCATTTAATCCCGCTAAATACTGTTGCATAGGCGCAAGATAAACCCTAGATCGCATCTTCTCTTCAATCGTTGATAAGTTAATCTACGTGTTTCATGCAGAAATAATTCAGTGTTTTTCTCTACGCTTTCAATATTTATTGCAGTCATATTGCATATGTTAATTTTTATATAACCAAAACCTACTCCGATGCTAACTCAAAAAATTAAAGTGCTTATTGCAGATGATCACATCATTTTTAGACGTGGCCTAAAAATGCTCTTGGCTAGTATTGACGGAATTGAACTTGTTGGAGAGGCCGAAAATGGACTCGATTTACTGGCTGTGGCCGCCCGCTATACCCCCGATGTTTATTTGGTTGACATTTCGATGCCTGTTATGGATGGCGTAATGGCCACCAAAGAACTTTGCAAAAGACATCCGGGTGCCAAAGTAATTGCGTTATCTGTGTTTGGTCAAGAAAGCCATATCATGGAAATGCTGGATGCAGGAGCTATTGGTTATCTGATGAAAAACGCCGACAAAGCCGATATTGAGCAGGCCGTAGAGTCGGTGTTCAATAACCGGTCATATTTTTGTACCGAAAGTAATAAGCAGGTTAAAGACCTTATAGACAAGTTTCAATCCGGCAGCAAAGCGCATTTGGTGGTCTTTTCTGAAAGGGAAAAAGATATTATCACCCTCATTTGCAAGGGCTATATTAGTAAAGAAATTGCCTCAACACTCTATTTGAGCCAGCGCACAGTAGAGGGTCACCGCACCAGGGTAATGCAAAAAATGGGCGTTAAGTCTATGGCGGGCCTGGTTACCTATGCCTGCGAAAAAGGACTATATGGCGAATAATGTTTCAATTACCCTTAACTTTGAGATATGACATTTCCAATCATTTTTGGCATCATTGCCATCATCATCATTATTATTAGACGTAACCGTCAAAATAGAGACTAAACAAAAATACCGTCTCTATATCTATACAACATCCCCCCGGTGTGTATAAACATATTAACGGTATTATTGAATGCGAAGATGAAGTTCTCTTATTTCTATTTAAATAAACTAGGTGAAATAACGGGTTAGCTAATAGGTGATTTCCTATATTTGTGAAGTATTCAAATGTAAAAAATAGGTTACATGTCCTATTTAAACACTGAAAATCAAATATTTATGAGAAAACTCTTATTCATTGCCTTTTTTTGTTTTTCAAGCTTTATTTATTCATTTTCTCAAGGGGTAACGTATGTCGCCACAGATTCAGTTGGTGCTCCTTTGGACACAACTGGTCTAATAACCGTTAAAAACAGCCACTTTTTAAGTAAAATAATCAAAACATCTAAGTCGCCACTAGTATTGCGCGGCCCTTCACAATCATTTATTCAATTCAATCATCCGGTACTAGGGATTAGGGAGCAGGTAGCCATAAAAACGCCCAATAACTTTTTTATTGCAATTTCTGGAGCTGGACGAGTTTATCAGCAAGTAGCCGAAACAGACTCAATGCTTTATTTTAAGCGTATTGATGACAATGAGAATATCAATTATAATTTAGGCGCCTTTTATTTTTCAAGTGGTGAAACGATATACAACCATGGTGGTTATGGTTTTTGGAAAACCAATGGCACCGTTAGGGGCTTTAATTTTAAAGACGGCGAATGGGATGTGTTTCCAACAAATATCGAAGTCAATAATCCCATATTTCCAGGCAGTGGCTGGTTTGATATTTCTAAAAATGCGCTGTATATACCCTATCAGCAGGTAATTAATTCTGGACTTAAAGGATTTCAGAGTGCTGCTGGAACTATCATTGATGGCGTCATGTATTTGGATTGTAAAACTTGGGATTGGCTCGAAATAGGAAAATTAAAGGCTAATTATTTAAGTATCATTAAAAACGCCAAAACAAAAGTATACAACCAGTCGGGATACTTTATTTCAGATGGTGAGGATGTGTATTGGTTTAATTTTTTAAACAATTCGGTTTCTGTTAATACCAATCGAGCACTCGCGCAAAGCATTAATAGACTCGATTACTCAAGCATACAATACTATAAAGATGGAATTTTATATAGTTATTTTCCTGCAACAGGGGCTTTAGATACGCTCGTTATTGACGAATCAAAATTTGTGAAGGAGCCAGCATCTTTATGGGGCGTACCAATTGAGTTTGCAGCAATTTGGCCACTTTGGCTTTGTTTATTCTTATTTTTAGCATCCCTTTGGTACTTTTTTAAAGTTCCAGCCAAAAAAAATCAAAAAAGAGCCGCCGATATTTTTGCTGTTGGTGTTAAAAAAATGGATGTTTCCTTTAATCAGACCGAGCTTTCACTCATTGACTTGTTTATTGAAAAGTCTTTTGTAAGTGCCACTGCCACCATCTCTGATATAAACTACGTTTTGGGCATTAAAGACAAAAACGTAGGAATGCAAAAAAAGGTGAGAAGCGATGTTATTAATGGCATTAATGACAAATTCAAATATGCTAGTGGCCAAGATATCCAGTTAATTTTGAGTATTAGAAGCGAAACAGATAAGCGGTATTTCGAATATTTTATTGCTAAGGATCAAATAAACGAGGTTCAAAAGTTAATAACGGGATAGGTTATTTCCTATTATTTTTATTGGTTTTTACGCTCTAGGTACTCCGATGGGGTTAGGCCTGTTTCTGTCTTAAAGGCGTTGTAAAAGTTGGAACGTGTCGAAAATCCAGACTTTTTACCAATCCCATCCATCGAAAGGTCATCTGCCTGACCTGAATCCAATAATTTGGCGGCGTATTGAATGCGCAGCTGTGTCCGCAGCGATGTAAACTTAACATTCATTAAGGTATTTAAGCAATACGACACATGGTGAACCGGAACTTTTAACGATGCAGCAAGTTCATTGATGGTAAACTCTGGGTTTAGGTATGGTTCTTCCTTTTTTAAATAGGCGTTTATTTTGTCTACCAATTCAAAAAACGGATCATCTTGGGATACTAAAACTTCCGATATTTCCTTAATTGGCTGGTTTGTTTTGGCGGGTTCTGCTGTATAAATAGGCATCCCATATAAAATTCGGGGAAACAATAACAGCATAAACGACATACAAAAATAGGCAATGCCACTAAAAAAGTGAGTAAACTGCGCATTGACCATAGTAGCTGTAACTGTTTGTTTAGACAAACTCCAGCTCAATAAGAAAAAATTAATGATCAGAATAGCCGTGGTCACTTCTAATAGAATTAGCCACCTGTAGGTTAATTTAAATTGTTGCATAGGAACTTTTGCCCTATTCGATTTTGGGTGATTTAACCATAATAAATAGGTTATGTAACCTAAATACAAAAATACCAATATGGGTCTTCCCAAAAAATTCACAATTGGCTTAGTAATCCAATTGACATTAAACTGAGTAATTAAATTCAGGTCATTTAAAATTTGTGCGGCAATATCAACTTTATAGCTAAAAGGAGTGAGTAAATAAGGAAATATACCTGCCAATTGCACCAAAAATGGTATAAAGTGAATGATATCAGTGCCCCTTAACTTACTATTATCGGTTAAAGTACCCCTGTAATAAAAGAGTAATAGTGGCCCGGTTAGAAACCAAAATGGTGAAAAGTTATTGTAAAAGATAGCTAACCAAAATGGGGACTTGGCATATATGGTAAAGTAATGCGTAAGACCATAAGTGGCTAAAATTGAGAAAAACGCCCCTAAATAGATGGTGTTTTTATTAATGCGCCAATTATAGGTTACTAATAGTGCCGATAAGATGATGGTTAACAGGGAGATATAAAGTAGCATTGGGGAGAATCGTTAATTCGTAAGGCAAAAATAGAACATATTCTATATGTGTCCTTTTTTTTAGATGTACTAAACTAGTCCTAATTTTTTAAAATAGGACTAAAAAGTAGATTTAATTCTAATGGGTGTTAATCTGGCGAATTACTTTCGCGCAAATTCATTAAACATTTTTTATATAGATGACTAATGGATCTAATCTAAAAGTATATTCTAGCCATTTTAAATAGAAAATTATGATCGGAAAGATGTTTTCACAGCTACGTTTAGTTGTATTAATCATTTTATTTTACAGTTTCCCGCAAATAGTGTTCTCTCAGAATTCTATTCTCTACAATTTTAATACAAGTAACCAGCTTACAAACTTATTCAATGGGGTTGGTCCCGGTTTGAGTAGTGTGACCCAACAGGCTGCTGGCGGTCTAGGAAATTCTGGTTCTATAGCTGTACCATTGAATAGTTCAGTCGACGCTGTTTATACCACCAAAGATGGATATAGTCTTGGACCAATAGGAAGTAGTTATGTTTTTGAAAGCTTTATAAAAAGTGAAGGTAATGGAGGCTACAGTGGTGTTGGATTTACAACTACTTCGCCAACAACTGCCTCTTCAGTTACAGTTTACAGACCAAATGTAGTATTGGGAATTTCTGTTCATGGAGGTGGTTTTGTATTTCATAACAACGGAACTAATTATGACGGAAACTGGAACCAATCTTCTTCTGGAAGCATTACATCAATAAGAAGTTCTACCACTTGTACAGATTTAATTAATAGTACTTCTACAACTTGCGGATCTCCAGATAGATGGTATAAATTAGTATTTAAAGTAACTAGAGCAAATACCTCCGTTTTTGATATGAGGGTTGAAATTTGGCCAGCTAATGTGGATGGGACTTTACGATATTCAACTGCAACTGCTATTTTTGAAGTTAACGGTGTTACGAACACTTCTATAGCATCGGCGGCTCAATTATTTAGTTACTTCAATTTTTCTGGCACAAGAGTTACAAGATTTGATAACTACAGTGTTAATCTTGCAGGTGGCTCAACAGTAGTTCAAGCAGGTTTTCCTGTTGTATTAACACCCTCACTTTCTACAAATAGTGGAGTTGTTACTGTAAACGGAAACGTTACTTCAGCTAACGGAGGTACCGTAACTGAGCGTGGTATTGTATATGGTACCACATCAAACCCTACAGTATCAAATAATAAAATTGTATCAGGTTCTGGAACTGGAACTTTTTCAGGAGTAACTCCAACACTTACTCCAGGCACCTACTACTTTAGAGCGTATGCTACAAATAGCGCAGGAACTAGTTACGGCTCAGAGTTAACAACAACAATTTGTTCTCAAACGCTACCTAACGTTACATTTAAATTATCTCCTCCTGATGTAACGACGTCGTCTGTTCAAGGACAAGCAGGATCTCGAACTGAGTCATTTAATGGTTTTAGTTTGGGAAATCTTGCTTCTACTGGAACATTTGGTGTAGGTGCATTTACAAAAGCAAACACAGGAAATGCAGTAGTTACTGCAAATGATGTCTGGGGTGGAAGTGGGTCACAGTATTTGTCAATAATTAATTCAGGCAGCGTAAGTATAAACCTTACCGATCCTTCAAGATATGTTGGATTTTGGTGGGGAGCAGGTAATGCAAATAACAACGTAACTATTTATGGAACTTGTGGTGGAAATGAAATACAACTCGCTACTTTTACAGCACAAAATGTAATTAATTTATTAGCTGGGTCTACGGTAAATGCAGTGGACGGTAATAATTACAATACTTCGCTCTATAAAAGATCTAATGCAGCCAATGAGCCTTTTGCATATATCAATCTAGAATTAGATGATCCTACCATTTATTTTACAAGAATAGTATTTGGTGGTAGTGGTTTCGAATTCGATAATATAACAACTTCAGTTGGTTACGGTGCAGCTTCTTCAACAACACCAGGTGCGCCGACTATCACCTCAATAACTAGAGGATCAGGAACAGCCACCATTAATTTCACTGCGCCTAGTTCGGATGGGGGCCAAGCCATCACCAATTATCAATACAGCATTGATGGTGGAACAAACTGGCTAACCCTTTCACCGGCAGACATTACCACGCCGCTTGTGATCTCAGGCTTGAATGATGCTACTGCCTATCCAATAAGGATTCGTGCGGTAAATAGCATTGGTGGAGGTGCGCAGTCTAATTCTGTGAATGCAACCGCTTGTACTCCTCCTCAAGTTGCAGCTGTTAACAATCGAACAGTTTGTAACGGTTCTACTTCTGAAATTATCACATTCAGGCCTCCCACCACAGCAGGTTATCAGTGGATGACGCTTAACTCTGTTAGTGCAAATTCTGCTTCTGGTGTTGGACAAAATGGTATTACAGCTACTATTACACACTCTGCTGGAGGAATGCAATCACATTCCGGAATGTATAGTTCAACTACTTTCCCAGTAGAATATAGTGTACCATCTACAGGTACTCAAATCAGAAATGACAATGCAGGTATTTTTACAGCAACATTTAGCCAACCTGTAAGAGACCCATTAGTTGCATTTGCTAGTGTAGGTAATCCGAGTACGCCTGTACAAGTAATTGTATCTGCTCCATTTACACCAATTTGGAGTAATACGGCTAACGCTGGTTGGAATACTACTTACAACACATCAAATAATTCATTTACTGGTAATGAAGGGTTTAATATTATTCGAGTAAATGGATTAATTTCTTCAGTGAGCTTTAATTATACAGTTGCTGAAAGTTATAGTACAATTGCTTTTGGTTTTGTGGATCAAAATACAACCTATAGTTGGACTAACGATAATACATCTATTGGGCTTGCTGCAAGTGGTACAGGTAACCTTCCAGCATTTACTGCTATAAATAATGGAACAACCCCTGTTACTGCAAATATTACGGTTACGCCTACTTCAGCTTCTGGTTGTGCAGGCACGCCTCAAACATTCACGATTACAGTGAATCCATCTCCTTCGGTAACTTATCCAAATTCAAGTTATTCCTTACCAATAGGTCAGGCTATTTCGCCAATTACTCCAACAACAATAGGTACAGCATTTAGCGTGAGTCCTGCATTACCATCGGGTTTAAGTTTAAATACTAGTAATGGAGCAATTACGGGCACACCAACATTACTTGTTAATGCTACGACATATACAATAACATCAACAGCAGCCGGATGTTCAGCTACTTCAACACTTACTATTGCTGTTATTGATCCTACATGTAATACGTTTGCAGCAGGAGATTTCCAGACAAATAATAATGCTACGTATGCAAATAATATTTATACGCTGACTCCAAACTCATTTGCTCAAAATGGATCTGCGTGGAACAAGAAGAGATTATTTTTGGATCAAAATTTTGATATCAGTGCAAGAGTATATTTAGGTAATAGTGATGCAGGTGCAGATGGTATTGCTTTTGTATTACAAAATCGATCACTTAATGCTGGTTCATCTGGAGGTGGTTTAGGTTACGAGGGCATAGCACCATCTTTTGCCGTTGAGTTTGATACCTATAATAATGGATCACACGAGCCTGTACAAGATCACTTAGCAATAATCGGTAATGGTAACGCAAGTGGCGTACACAATACGTATTCAACTCCTTTTGAAGTTCAGATGGAAGATGGACAGTGGCATACTGCTCGATTTGTTTGGAATGCAGCATCTAAAAACTTCCAAGTTTTTTATGATGGCACAAGAAGACATAATATTACGGTAGATTTAAAAGCAAACATATTTGGTGGAGCACCTTATGTATATTGGGGCTTTACTGGTGCAACAGGTGGTGCTACCAATCTTCAACAAGTTCAGTTTGATTCATATTGTTATGTACAACAAGTTGGCGTAACAG
Organism: Chitinophagaceae bacterium; assembly: GCA_947459295.1. GTDB lineage: Bacteria > Bacteroidota > Bacteroidia > Chitinophagales > Chitinophagaceae > Sediminibacterium. The sequence goes on along the minus strand of CANHCY010000017.1, from coordinate 15,027 downwards.
CGCTTGCTGGTACAAATAATTCTAATGCAGCCCTTGCTTTTTGTGAAGGAGCTACTGTTAGACTTCAAGCAAGTGCTTCTACGAGTTATCAGTGGTTTAGAAACGGTACTGCAATTAATGGTGAGACAGGAAGAGAGTTAGTAGTTTCTACTTCTGGTGCCTACACAGTTCAAGCTGTTTCAAATCAAAATACAACGCTATCGGAAGTAGTTAATGTAAATGTTACTTTACTTCCTGTAATTACATATGCTTCTAACTATAGTTTTGAACGTACTAGAGCTATTGCAAATACGGTTCCTACATTATCAGGCGGTACTGCAACATCTTTTGCAATTAGCCCAGCATTACCAGCTGGCTTAAGCTTCAATACAACTAATGGTACTATTAGTGGTACACCATCTGTTGTAAGTGCTTCTGCTACGTATACCGTAACAGGAACTACAGCAACAGGTTGTGCGGGAACAACTTCATTTACACTTCAAGTTTTTAATGCAGTTATTCCAAGTGCATTATCATATGCTCCGGCGTCACAAACAGTGCGTCAAGGAACTGCGATAACAAATATGGTACCAACTGCATCAGGTGGTGCTGTTGCATCATACAGCATAAGTACTGCATTACCAGCTGGATTAAGCATTAATACAACAACTGGTATTATTAGTGGAACATTAACTGCTCAACAAACAGGTACTGTTGTTTATACAATTACTGCTACAAATACTGGTGGTAGTACAACTGCAACAGTTACTTTAATTTATAATACTGCTCCTACAGATGTTGCATTAAGTAGCACATCGGTTGCAGAAAACGCTGCATCAGGAACAAGCGTTGCTATATTAAGTGCAACAGATGCTGATGCTGGTGATACATTTACATATACTTTAGTAAGTGGAACAGGTTCAACAGACAATGCAAACTTTACCATTTCTGGTAGCACTCTAAGAACAGCTGCTGTATTTGATTTTGAAACTAAATCAAGCTACACTGTAAGAGTTCGTGTAACAGATGCTGGTGGTTTAACATTTGAAAAAGCATTTACTATTAGTGTAACAGATGTAAACGAAGCACCAACAAATATTAGTGCAAGTTCAAGTTCAGTTGCAGAAAATGCTGCATCAGGAACAAGCGTTGCTACATTAAGTGCAACAGATGCTGATGCTGGTGATACATTTACATATACTTTAGTAAGTGGAACAGGTTCAACAGACAATGCAAACTTTACCATTTCTGGTAGCACTTTAAGAACAGCTGCTGTATTTGATTTTGAAACTAAATCAAGCTACAGTGTAAGAGTACGTGTAACGGACGCTGGTGGCTTAACATTTGAAAAAGTATTTACAATTGGTGTAACAGATGTAAACGATGCACCAACAAATATTAATGCTAGTGCAAGTTCAGTTGCAGAAAATGCTGCTTCAGGAACAACAGTTGCTACGTTAAGTACAACAGATGCAGACGCTGGTGATACATTCACATATACATTAGTAAACGGCACAGGCTCTACAGACAATGCAAGCTTTGTAATTACTGGTACTACTTTAAGCACTGCTGCGGTATTTGATTTTGAAACTAAATCAAGCTACAGTGTAAGAGTACGTGTAACGGACGCTGGTGGTTTAACATTTGAAAAAGTATTTACAATTGGTGTAACAGATGTAAACGATGCACCAACAAATATTAATGCTAGTGCAAGTTCAGTTGCAGAAAATGCTGCTTCAGGAACAACTGTTGCTTCTTTAAGTGCAACAGATGCAGACGCTGGTGATACATTCACATATACATTAGTAAGTGGCACAGGTGATACAGATAATGCAAGCTTTGCAATTACTGGTACTACTTTAAGCACTGCAGCTGTATTTGATTTTGAAACTAAATCAAGCTACAGTGTAAGAGTTCGTGTTACAGATGCTGGTGGCTTAACATTTGAAAAAGTATTTACAATTAACGTAACGGATGTAAACGAAGCACCAACTGCACTTGCTTTATCAAATACAAGTGTACTTGAAAACGCTGCATCAGGAACAACCGTTGGAACTTTAGCAGGAACAGATGCTGACGCAGGTGATACACATACATATACATTAGTAACTGGCACAGGTTCTACAGACAATGCAAGCTTTGCCATTACAGGTACTACGCTTAGCACTGCTGCTGTATTTAACTTTGAAGCTAAAAACAGTTACGCTGTAAGAGTAAGAGTTACAGATGCTGGTGGTTTAAGTTTTGAAAGAGCATTTACCATTAGTGTAACGGATGTAAACGAAGCACCAACATTAACTGCAATTACAGACAGAAGAGTATACAATGTATCTACTTCTCAAGTTGTAAACTTAGCAGGTATTACAGCTGGTCCAGAAACGACGCAATCTACTACTACAACACTAAGCACTGATAGACCTGCAACATTTAGCAGTATCAGTGTTGTTGGAACACAAATACAATTTACACTTGCTCCAGGTATTGTAACACCACAAGACGTGGTTGTAACTGTTAGAGTAAGAGATAATGGAGGCGTAGCAAACGGTGGTGTTGATACACTTGTAAGAACATTTAGATTGGGCATCGATCCAATGCCAGTAGCAGCCGCTTCACCAAATTTAATTACCCTTGGTGCTACGTCACAATTAAGTGCGACAGGTGCAAATGCAGTTAATTACACATGGGTAGCAGTAGGTGGTTCTGGTATTGTGGGTTCAGGTGCAAACATCAATGTAAGACCAGCAGGTACCACAACATATGCGGTAGTTGTTACCAACAGTTTTGGCTACCAAGCTACTGTGCCGGTACTCTTAACTGTTATTGTTGATTACAAATTAGTACCTAATAATTTAGTAACTCCAAACGGTGATGGTGTGAATGATAGATGGGTGATACCAAACATTGATATGTATCCAGATAATGAGGTGATGGTGTATGATAAAGCCGGTAGAGCAGTATTTGCAAAGCGCGGCTACAACAACGAATGGGATGGTACTGTTAATGGTAAGAAATTAAAAGAAGATGCATATTTCTATGTCATTAAATTTAATAAAGACGGCGCTTTACCAATTAGAGGTTATGTATCAATTGTTAGATAACCTTAACTATTAAACACGTCAAATCAATAAAATATGAAAACATTGAATAAAATATTTGCAACCATCAGCTTAACAATTGTTAGCGCTGTTGCAGTAGCTCAAAACATCAACTCTATTAATCCTCCTGCATCACAATTTTTTAGCAATAAGTACATTAGTAATCCAGCACAAGCAGGTGCTGGATCACTAACTGGCTTAAAATCTACAGCAAGTTATGTAGGTCAAATGGAAGCGATTCCAGGATCACCTTCTACAAGACTACTAACGCTAGATTATAAGTCTACGGGTAATGTTGGATTAGGCTTATTAATTAGCAAAGAATCGGCGGGATTATTTAATAATACTAGGGTAATGGGTAGCTATGCCTACAAAGTTGATTTTAATGAAGAAGGAACCACAAATTTAAGACTTGGTTTATCATTCGGTTTTACACGTCAAATGATTGATTTGGGTCAAATTAATGCATTACCTGGTGATGCAGCGGTAATTTCATTTAACAACCGTGAAGCATTATTAGATGCTGATATGGGCTTTGTTTATACCGATCGTAATTTTACATTAGAAGGTGCGGCTCAAAACCTGCGTAGAAGTATGGAAAAGTCATACACTACAGAAGCAGATTTTAATTTGTTTTATGCAGCAATGAGTTACAATATCAAGCTTAATAATGAAATCATGGTAACGCCTAAGTTTGCTTATAGAGGTGTAAAAAACTATGATAACATAGCAGATATTGGTGCTGAAATAAGTTTTAAGGAGCCATTAAAAATTATGGCGATGTACCATACCACTAAGTCTACTAGCATGGGTTTTCATTACAATAGAAACAACCGCTGGCAGTTTTATGGTTTTTACACAACCCCAACCAGAGCGCTTGTTGGCTTAAATGCTGGTGGCTTTGAGATGGGTGTGCAATTAAGAATGGGAAAGTAACATAGCTAACTTGCTGGTAATCATTTGTAACTATCTATTTGTTACAAATTTTATCACTTTAATGTCATTTCTATTAAACAAAGATGTACGTTCTTAGGGATATTTACATTTTATGTAATACCACCCCTCAAGCGTATTGTCTTTTATGAGTGTTGACCCCTATTTCTACTTTTCATTTGTATTCATTTCTATTTTTTCGATACTGGAGGTTACAAAAAATTTTAAGCATTCTGTCTTGCTTAAAATTCAATTCATTGGGCTACTAACGTTCGCTAGTATTGTAAATTTTTTTTTATTTAAAGGGCATTTATCAGAACTAGAATTATCAATTGTTAGACTGCTCATTGATATCATGCCCATGTTTGTGATCAATATCGCACTCATTTTATATTCCTACAAAATACCATCCTGGGTATTTATTGGAGAAGGTATTACTGCTGTAGTTGGATTATTGTTGGTATTTATATACGCTACACCTAACACAAACTATTTCATACACTCCGATGCTTTTCAGTTTTATGCGGTTGCATCAACCACCAACTTGTATTTAAAAATATTTCGGATCCTGCTGCTTAGCGCCTACTTTATATTTTTTTGTGGCTTCATTGTTAAAACTAGTTTTTTTGAACAACAAAAAAATCAATTTTATACGCCACTACGTTTTTGGACCACACTTATGATACTGGGTTTCTTACTGTATATTTTTGAAAACACACTTCCTATCCACGAATACACCAAAGGTATTTATTCGACACATATTCTGCCTGTATTTCTGGTATTAGGGGTACTATATAGACCACATAGTATCAATGCACCTTGGTATCATTACGATTTAAGCGATGTCAACAAGGTTGAAATTTCGAAAGATAGTTTCGAAATTGCTTTTTATACGTCCCACTTTTATTTAAAAGAAAAAGCTAGTATCGAAAATTTATCAGTTGATTTAGACTCAAGTAAAATTATTGTTACCGCTTTTATAAAAAAGAATACGGGTCTTGGTTTTGCAGATTTGTTGAATAAAAGTAGAGTTGATTATTTAGTAGAATTATTAAGAGAAGGCAAGTACGAAGAATATACTATAGAAGCACTAGCAAAAATGTCTGGCTTTGGTTCTAGACAAACGATGTACAAAGCATTTGCGAAGTTTAAAAAACAGTCTCCCACCGATTTTATTGATTCTTTAAAACATTAATTATTGCGGATAATACGCGATTCTTACATGTAATTATGGCCTTGGGACATACAAAATAATTTGTTCTGTCATATAAAAAATAGTTTAGCTCCACTTCTTTTGTTTTGCTGTATAGCATTATCTAAAAGTTTCGAGTATGCTAAAACTTTTACACTTCTTCTTTTTTTACTTCTTTATTGTTGGCGCTTATGCACAAATTGTAATTCCTCCAGCAAGCCCCTTAATCTTAAATACAAGTGGTGGAACTGGTGCCGTGTCTAGTTCCTATATTATTGATTGGAGTGTTGGCGAAGCTACCCTTATCGATACTTATTTTGCTAGAAATGGATCTCCAAGTAGTCGGGTTGGTGCTTTTTGGAACGTCACAAGCGGCGTCTTACAGCCTTTTGATAAATTGTATAAGCCAACTAAGCCCACTTGGCTTCCTGAAGAAGTGATCATTTATCCAATCCCAGCAGTTGGTATCGTTACTATTAATATTCAATCATTTGCTGTTGGTAAATTAATGTTTCAGTTAGTTACCCAAGAAGGGAAAATTTTAGGAACCACAAGTATCGATAAAAATGGCTTTCAACTTATCGAAAAAACCGATTTAACCAGATTAAGCGCCGGCGTGTATTACATAAAGTTGGTACTAGAAAATACAGCTGGAGAAAAAATAAAATCAGGCGCATTTAAAATCATAAAAGAAAGACAATGATAAAAAAGTATATTTTAATGCTAGGCATGTTGGTTTTGGTTGTTTCGGCGATGGCACAAATACCCCAACAATTAAATTACCAAGGTATTGCCCGAAATGCAAGTGGCGAACCTATTTCAACGCATTCAATCACTGTACGTTTATCCATTATTGATAGTGCTGCTAATGGTATTCTGACCTATCAAGAAACAAAAACTGTTGCTACCAATTATGTTGGCTTGTTTACCATTGTAATTGGCGCTCCGGGCGGTATTAATATTATTGGAACTATTGCTTCTATAAACTGGGCTACAGGAAAAAAATATATTAAACTCGAAATTGATCCAAACGGTGCAAGCAATTTTACACTTGTAGGCATGAATCAATTGCAAAGTGTTCCTTTTGCTTTGGCAGCAACGCCTGTTGGTTCTGCGGCCGGTGATTTGACCGGAATTTATCCTGCACCATCCATTGCAAATGGTGCGGTTACATTCGCAAAACTCAATCCTTTAGTTATTACAACAATCAATGGGAAGCTCGGTATTAGTGATACTGCCTCAATGCTTCTGCCTTATGTTAAGCAATCAGCACTAACAACTTTATTGTCAAATACTGTAAGCCGTTCCGATTTGGATGTAAAAGAAAACACAGCTAATAAATCTGCTACTACTACACTTGGTATAAGCGATGTTTTGTTTCCTACGCAAAACGCGGTTAAAACCTATGTAGATGCAGCTATTGCCGGGGTTACAATAACAGACGGATCAATTACGGATGCAAAAATTGTTAGTATAAGTGCGACTAAATTAACAGGCGTTGTTCCAGTAGCAAATGGTGGAACTGGTGCTAGTACAGTAGCCGCTGCAAAAATTAATTTAGTGCTTAACAATGTAGATAATACAACAGACATAAATAAACCCATTAGCACATTAACACAAGCTGCTTTGGATTTAAAAGAAAATGCTGTAAATAAATCTGCTACAACAACATTAGGCATAAGTGATGTTTTATTTCCTACTCAAAACGCGGTTAAAACTTATGTAGATGCAGCTATTGCAACAACAGCTGTAGCAGATGGTTCTATTACGGATGCGAAAATTGTTAGCGTAAGTACTAGTAAATTAACAGGTGTGGTTCCAGTAGCAAATGGTGGAACTGGCGCAAGTACTATTGCTGCAGCAAAAACAAATTTAGCACTCAATAATGTAGATAATACCACGGATGTAAATAAACCCATTAGCACATTAACACAAGCTGCTTTAGATGTAAAAGAAAATGCTGTAAATAAATCTGCTACTACTACACTTGGCACTAGTGATGTTTTATTTCCTACCCAAAACGCCGTTAAAACATATGTCGATGCTGCTATTGCAACAACAGCTGTAGCAGATGGTTCTATTACGGATGCGAAAATTGTTGGTGTAAGTGCGAGTAAATTAACGGGTGTGGTTCCAATAGCAAATGGCGGTACTGGTGCTAGTACTGCAGCAGCTGCTAAAGTTAATTTAGCCATTAACAACGTTGACAATACCACCGATTTAAATAAACCAATCAGCACGCTTACACAGGCGGCACTAGATTTAAAAGAAAATGCTGTAAATAAATCTGCTACTACTACACTTGGCACCAGCGATGTTTTATTTCCTACACAAAACGCCGTTAAAACATATGTAGATGCAGCTATTGCTAACACTGCTACTGCAGATGGTTCTATTACGGATGTCAAAATATTAAGTATAAGTGCTAGTAAAATAACGGGCATTGTTCCTGTAGCAAATGGTGGAACCGGTGCAAGCACTATCGCTGCTGCTAAAATAATTTTAGCGCTTAACAATGTAGACAATACTTCTGATGTAAATAAACCCATTAGCACGCTTACACAGGCGGCACTAGATCTAAAAGAAAACAGCACCAATAAATCTGCTACTACTACACTGGGTACAAGCGATGTTTTATTTCCTACACAAAACGCCGTTAAAACCTATGTAGATGCAGCCATTGCTACCACAGCTATAGCAGACGCTTCCATAACAGATGCAAAAATTGCAGGCATGGCGGCATCAAAATTAACGGGTATAGTGCCTGTTTTAAAAGGTGGTACCGGATCTGCAACCCTCGCTAGCGGGTATGTAAAAGCTGGCGCATCTATATTTACAACCACTTCTACCATTCCGGTAAGTGATGTAGTTGGTGCTATAAAAAAAGTAAATGGCACATCACCAGATGCCAATGGTGATTTAGTACTTACACTAAGTTTAACCTATACAGGTGTATATAATGGCGGAAATTTTTCCGCAACGGTTCCTACGCCTGCAAATAGTAATATTTATATCGTTTCATCAGATCCTACGCCTGCTAATAATGGTAGAACATTTATTTATGATGGGACTGTGTGGAGAGAAATTACCGCTAACCAAGCATCCACCGATGCACGTTATTTACGTTTAGATGGCGGTACGCTAGTGGGTGACTTAACAATTGCTGCCACAAAAAAAATAACCCTCACCGATCAACCTGCATCCGGTACAGATGCTGCTAATAAAATTTATGTAGATGCAGCAGTTGCAGGAGCAACCATTGCAGATGCTTCTATAACTGATGCAAAAATTGTAAGTGTAAGTGCGGGTAAAATAACTGGCGTTGTTCCAGTAGCAAATGGAGGAACGGGTGCTAGTACAATTGCAGCCGCAAAAACCAATTTAGGTCTTAACAATGTTGACAACACTACGGATTTAAATAAACCTATTAGCACACTAACGCAGGTTGCACTCAATACAAAAGAGAATACTGCAAATAAATCCACCACCACCACACTTGGTACGAGCGATATTTTATTTCCTACTCAAAAAGCAGTTAAAACTTATGTAGACGCAGCCATTGCAACTACTGCTATTGCAGATGGTTCTATTACTGACGCAAAAATTGTAAGTGTAAGTGCTTCAAAAATAACAGGCGTTGTTCCAGTAGCAAATGGCTGTACGGGCGCTAGTACAGTAGCCGCCGCAAAAACTAATTTAGCACTTAACAATGTAGATAACACCACTGATGTAAATAAGCCCATTAGCACATTAACACAGACAGCACTCAATACAAAAGAGAATACGGCTAATAAATCTGCTATAACAACGCTTGGAACTAGTGATATTTTATTTCCAACGCAAAAAGCCGTTAAAACATATGTAGATGCAGCGATTGCAACTACTGCTATAGCAGATGGTTCTATTACTGACGCAAAAATTGTTGGTGTAAGTGCGAGTAAATTAACGGGTGTGGTTCCAATAGCAAATGGAGGTACAGCCGCTAGTACAGTAGCCGCCGCAAAAACCAATTTAGCACTCAACAATGTAGACAACACCACCGATTTAAATAAACCAATTAGCACGCTCACCGGGGTTGCGCTTAACGCAAAAGAAAACGCAGCGAACAAGTCTGTTACTACCACTCTTGGTACCAGCGATGTTTTATTTCCTACCCAAAACGCTGTTAAAGCTTATGTAGACGCAGCAATTGCTACCACCGCTATTGCAGATGGCTCTATCACGAATGCAAAAATTGTAAGCTTAGCAGCTAGTAAATTAACGGGCATTATTACCGTTGCAAATGGTGGAACAGGCGTTGGAACTATTACAGGTATTGTAAAAGGAAATGGGACAAGTGCTGTAACTGCTGCCGTTAATGGCACCGATTATTCTTTGGTAAGAGAAGTGTCTGATGAGTTTGCTGCTACCGCTTCGCAAACAGTATTTGCATTAACGCAAACAAAATCTGTAAATAGTAAAATTAAAATGTTTATTAATGGCGTACGAATAAGTAATGCTGCTTATAACCTAGTGGGCGTTACACTCACCTATACGCCGGCAAGCAATGCTAATTATGCTTTAACACTGAGTGATAGAATCCAATTTGATTATTATTATTAATAGATAATTATGCATAAAAATATTTGTGCCCTCGTTTTAATTTTTTTAATGAATACTGTTCATGCGCAATTAACCATCAATGGAAAAGTTAGTACTATTCCAACAACCTATGTAAATACTAATGGACAAGTAGGTACCGGCCAGGGACTTGAAGCTTCCGGAAAAAAAACAAAAACATTTGTTTGCGGCGATGAAATAACCATCAATCACGTAACAACAGATGGAGTTGCACCCGTTGCAAAAACGGTTACGTATAAAACTGTATTAACAACAATTAGTGGCGCTAGTAAATGTTGGATTACTTCTAATTTGGGCGCTACAAATGAGGCTACGAGTGCTACTGATGCAACCGAAAACGCAAGTGGTTGGTACTGGCAGTTTAATCATAAAAATGGCACAAAGCATACCGCTACCGTAAGAACGCCAAATCATTGGACAAAAACGGTTACTACACCAGTCCAAGATTGGCAACCTGCTAATGACCCTTGTACCATTGAGTTAGGACCCGGTTGGCGCATACCTAATTTAACAGAGTGGAATGCAGTTAGAAATACGAATGGTTATGCTGGAAATTTTACTTCGGTGTTAAAAATACATGCTGCCGGTTATTTAGCTTATCAAGGAGGCACGCTAACGGATAGAGGTTCTGGGCATCATTATTGGTCGAGTGACTATACGGATGCAACATTTGCTAGAGCATACGTCGTTTTTCCGCCAAGCACATACACCGTTTCAAACAACAATCAGTTAGCAGGATTTAGCGTTCGCTGTATAAGAGATTAAGAAAATTATTTTCTTGCTATCTTAAATGTTTTGGTAGCTGTATTGCTAGCCTTTGATACAGACTTTAAAGTGATAGTAGCGGTACAAACAACGTTGGTTGCTAAATTAGATATGGTACCCGTGATAGGCGATGTGGTAGCAGCTGTTAAACTAGAACTTGAAACGGTTGTACCATCTGAATCTCTTTTCACAACAATATCGGTAGTTACGCCAGCAGTTGGCATTTTTGAAGTAACTGTAATTTTTACTTCTTGTGTAGCACCTAGTGCTGCATAAATATTTGCACCAGGATCAATATCGTATGTAAAAACAAGGTTTTCCTCTGTTTCAACAGGTGGTGTAGGAGGCGTTGGTGTAACACCGCCACCGCCAGAACCGCCACTACCTTTACCACAAGCTGCACTCACTAAAATAACAAAGAGAGAAAATACAATAAGTCGAAAAGAAAGTTGCTTTAACACGAGCCTATAATTTTAATTGGTATCATTAATATTATCCAAATATCATTAAAATTTATCGACTTTGTATTTTTTACACGTTGTTTTTATACCTAATTTATAGTGAACCAGTTATGCATTAAGAAAGCCCTTTTATGGTATAGGGAGCTCTATGCGGACGGTTTAATAAGCCATTGGCCTCGTCATCATTTATAAACGTCTCATCGGTGGCATTCCAATAGAGTTTACGCTTGGTTTTCATGGCAATAGAGTGTACAATACAGGTAGAGCAGGATCTATGGCCTACTTCTACAGGGGCAATAGGTTGTTTTCTTGATTTTACACAGTCAAGCCAGTTGCCGTGATGCTCTTCACTTCTATATAGATTAACTTCATTTTCCCCAATAACTGAAGTAATAATGCTGTCATTACTAGCCGTTAATGCCTTTTGGCCCGAAGCCACCACGGGGTCGCTAGCACTTGCTTTATAGGCGCCCCTGGTTACAAAAATCCATCCTTCGGTACCAATATATTTGATGCCATTAGGAAGGCCCGTGCTAATGGTCATTTTTACCCCATTTTCATATAAGCCATAGGTAGTAAAATCGCCCATCACATCCCATAGACCCGATGTTGGATATACGGCATTACCCCAAATTTCTTTAGGTCCAGTGTATTCTGTGTTCATGGCCCAGTGTGCACAATCGATATGGTGTGCACCCCAATTGGTAATCATGCCGGCACAATAATTTTCACCACGCATCCAGCCCGGTCTGCTATAATCATTTTGCGGATGCACTCTTTTTTCGGTGTAATAGACATACGGCGTTGGTCCAATCCAAGCGTTGTAATTTAAATTACTAGGAATAGGCATTTCAGGTTCGACCTCACCACTTGGATCTTTTGGTAATCCAATAAGCACTTCTTTTAATTTTCCAATACGCCCGTTTCTTACCAGCTCTGCAGCATATCTAAATTGTGTACTTGATCTTTGTTGACTACCAATTTGTAAAATGCAACCTTGTTTATGAACGGCGTTGCTAAGTGCACGACCTTCATGAATGGTAAGCGCAGTAGGCTTTTGGAGGTATATGTCTTTGCGCGCTTCGGCTGCTAAAACACCGAGGTATGCATGCGAATGATCGGGTGTACTAATAAGTACAGCGTCAATATCTTTGTTGTTTAATAACTCCTGCGCATCGCCATACATTTTTACCCCATCATAAGGTTTGCCATATTTTTTAGTGTAATAATCGTTTACAAATTGTTTCCCTTCTTTCAATCTTTTACTATCTACATCACATACTGCCATGATATTTGCATGGTTGTATTTGAGGGTTTCAAACATATCGTGTTCTCTAGAAATACGACCAAGGCCAATGGCGCCAATATTAATTCTATTACTAGGGGCATTGGGTCCAAAAACCGCAGCCGGCACAATAGTTGGAAAGCCAACAGTAGCAAGGGTTGCACCGATGGCGCCTTTCACAGAAGTTTTCATAAAATCTCTTCTGTTTGGTTTTTTATTTTCTAGCATACCAAATATTTTTTTTAAGGTAATAATTTATTTGATAGGGATACTTTTTATTTGAAAATTATTTCACTGAATTCAATTACTTTTAAGGATAAGACGCCTCTTTTATGAACCGCCATTTAATTTTATTTTTTGCACTATTGATTTCTAGTTCTACTAGTGTTATGGCTCAAGCTGTTTTAAAAAAAGGCGGCGGACATCTGTTACCCAATGTTATTTATATCTATTTAGATGATATGGGTTATGGCGAGTTGGGTTCTTACGGACAACTAAAAATAAAAACCCCCAATCTCGACAAAATGGCTGCCGAGGGCATGCGGTTTACAAGGCATTATTCATCGGCACCGGTTTGCGCACCAGCGCGCGCCTGTTTAATGACGGGTAAGCATACAGGTCATTCTTATATTAGGGGCAATTACGAATTAGGTGGTTTTGAAGATAGTACCGAAGGTGGCCAAATGCCATTACCAGAAAACACCCTTACCATCGCCAAACTCATGCAGGGAGCGGGTTACACCACAGGCGCCATTGGCAAGTGGGGACTGGGTATGCACGATAATACGGGTAACCCAAACGAGCAAGGCTTCGATTATTTTTATGGCTACTACTGTCAAAAGCAAGCACATAATTTTTACCCAACGCATTTATGGGAAAATGGCAAATGGGATAGTTTGCGCAATCCATTTATATACGTGCATCAAAAATTACCAGAGGGCACTACCGCCGATTCTGCGTTTGATAAATTTATAGGAACCGATTATGCCATTACTAAAATGGCCCAAAAAACAAAAGCTTTTATTAGTAAAAATAAAGACAAACCATTTTTTTTATACCTGCCTTACACGGGTCCGCACGTTTCATTACAAGCACCAAAAGAAGAAGTTGCAAAATACTTGGGACAGTTTCCGGAAGTGCCTTACCTAGGCTATAAAGGTGGCTACGCTCCCAATAAAAATCCGCTTGCTACATACGCAGCCATGATTACTTACATTGATACGCAGGTAGGTGAGATATTTACATTATTAAAAGAATTAAAATTAGATCAAAACACAATCGTATTATTTTCGAGTGATAATGGTGCCACATTTGATGTGGGTGGAGTGCAAACAGGATTTTTTAATAGTGTTGCTGGTTTTAGAGGAAGAAAAATGGATTTGTATGAAGGCGGTATTCGCGTTCCATTTATAGCACACTGGCCTTCAAAAATTAAAGCAGGAACGGTTTCTGATGTTCCATCGGTGCAGTATGATATGATGGCAACGCTCGCACAGTTAACAAATCAAAAAACGCCAGCAACAGATGGCATATCATTACTACCTACTTTATTAGGAAACCCTCAAACCCAGGCCAAACGTGGCTTTATGTATTTCGAGTATCCCGAAAAAACAGGACAAGTGGCTGTTATGATGGGTGATTGGAAGGGCGTAAAATCTGATATCAAAAAAAATAAACAGGCCCCTTGGGAAATTTATAATTTAAAAACAGATCCTTATGAGACGACCAATGTTGCAGCAAAGTATCCTGCACTTGCCGCGCAAATGGAAAAGATTTTAAAAGAAAATCACAGACATCCGCATGTTTCTGATTGGGAATTTATAGATGGAAAATTACCTGCCAAAAAATAATTGAAACTTGAAGCGTAACTTTTTACATAAAATTATTTGTTGTTTTTTGTGGTGCACAATTTGTGTTGCGCAATTGAGCGCAGTCGCGCAAACTACTGCGCAGGTAAGACCGCCAACGCTTGCCGCATCAAGCATTGGCGCCAGACCTAACATTATTCATATTATTATTGATGATATTGGTTACGACGATTTTTCGAGTTACGGTTCGTTGTATTATAAAACACCGCATATAGATGCACTTGCAAAAGAAGGTACTATTTTAACTAATTTTTATGCCCCACACGGTACCTGCACACCTACGCGCGCAGCGATAATGACGGGTAGGTATAGTCCACGTGTAAATGATAGGACCGGCCTCGGTGTTTTATTTCCATCCAATACCAATGGACTTGATAGTAGTAAAGAAATTACGTTTACAAGGCAACTTCAAAAAGTCGGATATGCCACTGCGCTTGTAGGCAAATGGCATCTAGGTCACCTCCCCAAATTTTTACCACCCGCACACGGTTTTGATAGCTATGTGGGCATTCCGTACCCGAATGACCATGGGCCAGAAAGGCTTGGTAATACTGGATCTAGGGGCTATCCACCCATACCACTTATGCGCGGTAGTGTAAAAGAAAAGGATTTAAACAACAACGAGCTTGCAGAAGTTCCTGCGCAGTTTATTAGAGAAGCTTGTGCGTTTATCAAAGAAAAAGCGGCGAGCAAACAACCCTTTTATTTACAGTATTCGAATATTGAAACACATACACCTTATTTTATTCCTAAAGGTTTTGAAGGACGTTCTAACTATGGTGCATTTGGTGACGCAGTTGCCTACATCGATTATACCGTGGGTGTTTTA